>JACQQO010000006.1 GCA_016206955.1 Candidatus Omnitrophota bacterium | reverse complement strand
TAGACTTCAATTTTAGGAGGAATATTCGCGAAGGTGCCGACGGCACCAGAAATTTTTCCATACGCCACATTTTCCGCCGCACGTTCAAACCGAGTGAGGTTGCGTTTAAATTCTGCATAAAAAAGCGCCATTTTAAGACCAAAGGTAATCGGTTCGGCATGAACGCCGTGACTTCTTCCCACCATTAAGGTCAATCGGTGTTCACGCGCTTTTTTCCTTAACGTTTCGATCAATTCCTTAAGATCGCGAATCAAAATAGCCGAAGCTTCTTTGAGTTGAAGCGCAAGCGCGGTATCCAAAATGTCAGAAGAGGTGAGGCCAAAATGAATGTATCGGCCGTCTTTGCCGACATGCTCCTCGAGATCAGTTAGGAAAGCAATTACATCGTGTTGACCGGTCGATTCAATTTTTTTGATGCGCGCAAGACTAAATTTAGCCTTTCGGCGAACTTTGGTGGGAATATTTTTGGGGATATAGCGGTAGCGAGCCAATGCTTCAAGGGCTGCAAGCTCCACTTCAAGCCATTTGGCAAGTTTTGCTTCTTCCGTCCAAATTTGCCCCATTTCAGGGCGCGTGTAGCGATCAATCATAAGAGCAATTCAAAATTTAAAGTGTAAAATTCAAAATTATGGTGTCCTATGGGCAGATTAATTAAAATGCGAAGCATTTCCTAAATTTTGCATTTTAAATTTTTAATTTTGCATTGTATCTCTAGCGCTAAGGGGATTTGAACCCCTGTTTTCAGAATGAGAATCTGACGTCCTAGACCAACCTAGACGATAGCGCCTTACAGCGCTTAAACAAACAGACCCCGCCCCGCAATCCTATGTAACTTATGATTCAGCATATAGTTTGGTGGGTTCTTGCGGTGTGCAAGAGAAAATAGTATACCAGTTATAGTAGGTTACGTCAATTAAAATGAGGTCGCTTGTGGTTAGACTTTACGCTTCAATTCCTTCAAATCATTATCGAGTCTTTGAAAGCGCTCATCAATGCGATCAATTCGCCGCTCTAAATTGGTAATCGAGCGCGCCAGTTCTGTTAAACGACGGTTTTGATCATCGAGCTTGATTTCTTCAAGCATCTCTTCGCCAGATATTTTTCTCGCTTCCTCCACCGGCTTTGCATAAACGACTCCTAAACCAAATCCGATTAAAATGACGGTGATTAAAACGATTCTTTGTTTCTTCATAGCTTTATCTCCTTATTAAATTGTTTAGGCCCGCGGGTGAAACTTTTGATGAATCGACCTTAAATGATCCCGTGAAACGTGAGTATAAATTTGTGTCGTAGAAATATCGGCATGCCCCAAAAGTTCCTGCACCACTCGAAGGTCCGCCCCGCGTTCCAAAAGATGAGTCGCGAACGAATGCCGAAACGTATGAGGGGTAATTTCTTTTTTAATCCGCGCTTGCTTGGCGTATTTTTTAATCAACTGCCATACGGCTTGACGGCTTAAACGTTCGCGGGCGCGCTTGGAACCCAGAAAAAGCGTATCGGTCTCTCCATTCCTTTTTTTCAAATAACGCCGAACACATTCTCGAGCGCTTCGGCCCATTGGAACAATACGCTCCTTCCCGCCTTTTCCGGAACATTTTAAAAATCCGGATTCCAAATTCACATCAGAACGCCTAAGCCCCACGAGTTCCGAAACTCTGAGGCCCGTAGCATAAAGAAGCTCCAAAATCGCGCGGTCGCGGATTCCGTTTGGTTTCCGCATATTAGGGGCACTTAAAATAGATCCCATCTCCTTCACGGTAAGAAAGGTGGGCAAGTGTTTCCAAAGCTTGGGCGATTCCAAAACACTTGTAATATCTTCCTTAAGTTTACCCTCTTTGACGAGAAAACGGTGGAGGAGTTTCACTGCCACTAAAGCGCGAGCGATCGAAGAAGCTTCCTGCTTTCGCGCTTTTTCATAGAATAAAAATTGAGTGATGTGACTGCGCGTCACTTGAGCCAAATTTTTTATTTTCTTCGATTCAAGAAAGCTGAGGTATTTTTTGAGATCGCTTTCATAAGCCAACAAACTATTTTTTGCGAGCTGCTTTTCGACCGAAAGATAATTGATAAAATCCTTAACGTGTTCTTGAAGTGAGGTGGTCATCCCACCACCTCCATTTCTCGACGCTTCGCGTTGAGAACTCGCAGAGTTTCAAAAGTACGCCAGCGATTGTACGAGGCGTACTTTTGTAATGGAGGTGGTGGGATCATTTTGATCGGGCAACCATTTTTTCAAACTCATCTTCCGACATGATCTTAATGCCAAACTTCTTCGCTTTATCATATTTTGAACCGGGATCTTCTCCAACCACCAAAAAATCGGTTTTTTGAGATACACTAGAACTCGCATATCCTCCAAATCGCCTGATGAGTTGCTCGGCATCTGAACGAGAAAAACGTTTCAGAGTGCCGGTGATAACAAAAGTTTTGCCGCTCAAGGGAGTTCCTTCTTTTTTGGTTTCGATCAAGTTGGATCGAACGCCTGCTTTCTTTAGTTTTTCGATAATTTGACGATTATGAGATTCCTTAAAAAAGTCAACGATGGAGCTTGCCGTCGTCGGCCCGATTTCCCTGATTCCGCAAAGCTCTTCTTCGCTTGCCTCCATCACTCGATCCAAACTTTTAAATCGATCGGCTAAAAGCTGAGCCGCACGTTCTCCGACATTTAAAATTCCGAGCCCAAAAATGAGGCGGTATAATTCCCGTGATTTGCTGGCCTTAATTCCTTCGAACAAATTCTCGGCTGATTTCCTGCCCATACGCTCAAGATTGGCTACCTCCTCGATATCCAACGTGTAAATATCGGATAAATCTTTGGCTAGTTTTTTCTCCACAAGCTGCTCAATTAAAACATCTCCGAGCCCTTCAATGTCCATGGCATCCCGCATCGCATAGTGTTTGATTTTTGCCTTCAGCTGAGCCGGGCAAGCCAAACTCACGCAACGAACGGCAACTTCGCCCTGAATCTCCATCGCCTTCGAATGGCAAACTGGGCAACGGTCTGGAAATTGAAACTTCCGAAGCAGCTTTTTCCTTTTTCCGGTGACAACCTCGATCACTTTCGGAATAATTTCACCGCTCTTCTCAACGCGAACATAATCGCCGATGCGGACATCTAAGCGTTCGATCTCATCCCGATTGTGTAAACTCGCCCTTGAAACCGTCGTCCCCGAAAGGCGCACAGGTTTTAAGATTGCAACCGGTGTAAGCGCTCCCGTGCGGCCCACACTGATTTCAATGTCTTCTAAAAGCGTCTCGGCACGTTCGGCCGGATATTTATAAGCAATCATCCAACGAGGCGCTTTGCTGGTCGTACCCAATTGTTTGCGGTCCTCAAATGAATTGACTTTAACGACAAGGCCGTCGATATCGTAATCTAACTTTTGTCTTTTTTCTTTGAAGGCTTCCGCAAATTCAATGACTTCTTCGATATCTTTTGCCAGTTTGGTGTGAGGAATCGCCTTAAATCCGAGCGCTTTCAAGAGATCAAAAAGTTCGGATTGGCTTGTAATCTCTAGTCCTTTCACCTGCGCGGCACCGTGAAAAAAAATACTCAAGTTTCGTTTTGCCACCAACCTCGGATCCAAAAGCTTAAGCGTACCGGCACACGCGTTGCGCGGATTGGCAAATAACTCTTCACCTGCTCTTTCAGCTTCTCGGTTCATCTGTTCAAAACTTTGGTGGGACAGATAAACTTCACCTCGCATATCCAAAAACTCCGGCATCTTACCGCTGAATTTTGCTCCCGTGGCGGGAATTCGAAGCGGAATTTCGCGGATCGTCTTTAAATTTTCAGTCACGTCATCACCGAATTTTCCGTCACCGCGAGTTGCACCTAGCACAAAAAGCCCATCTCGATAAATCAACGAAATGGAAACGCCGTCAATTTTCTCCTCCACAAAATAATCGACCTTCTTGCATGCAAGTCCTTTTTTGACGCGCTGATCAAATTCACGCAGCTCATCGTAAGAATAGGTATTGTCCATACTCAGCATCGGAATGTCATGCCGAACCATCTTAAATCCCTTTAAAGGAGCTCCGCCCACGCGCTGAGACGGAGAATCGGGAGTTTTAAGTTCCGGAAATTGATCTTCTAAATCTAAAAGCTCACGCATCAGAGAATCAAATTCCTGATCGCTGATGACAGGTCTTGCTTCGAGGTAATATTTGCGGGTGTGGAGTTCGATTTCTTTGCGGATTTTTTGGATTTTCTTGTGTGCTTCTGTTTTGGTCATCTTTACAATAGCCGATCTGCTAAATAGGCTGGAAGCCCCGCTTTTCTGATTTTATCGGCTGCCTTTTTATTATCGTAATCCAGCCGTACAATCTCAAGCGTTAACTCATCCGAGTCGAAAAAAGCAAAACCCAGCTTGGGATTTTTGTCGCGGGGCTGGCCGATACTCCCCGGATTGATCAAATACCGTTCCCCGCGAGTTAGCCGATAAGAACCCTCCGGAAGATAACGTCCTACAATTGATTTCCCCTCACCCTCCCCTCTCCCCCGCGGGGAGAGGGTTGGGGTGAGGGCAGTGAAAAGTGAGGGGATATGCGTATGCCCGAAAAAACAAAAATCGGTTTCCAGAACTTTGAAAGAAGGTTGTGCATCGGAGGAACTAAAAAGATAGTGAAACGCTTCGGGTTCGTACAAGCTTCCGTGCGTCAAGGTTACATTTCGTTTTTTGTCGATCACTACCGGCGTAAAATCGCGAATACGTTTTTTCTCATCAATGGTCAGAACACCAGCGGTCCACTCAATGGCTTCGCGCGCCCAATCTGTAAAATCATCACGCAACTTGATATCTTCAATGGCCTGATCATGGTTGCCCATCACGACTTCTTCGGAAACTTCGCGCACCAGTTTTAAACATTCAGAAGGGTTTGCCCCGTATCCCACGACATCGCCCAAACAAACAATCTGATCCACTTTCCTTTTTTGAATCTCGGAAAGTGCGCGTTCCAAGGCTTCTAAATTGGAATGGATATCCGAAATAACAGCATACTTCACAAGCTTATTATACACATGCGTTGGATGGTTGGAAATAGCACCGATTTATTTAATCGGCGCTACTGTAAAGCGCGCTCAAGTCAATAC
>JACQQO010000057.1 GCA_016206955.1 Candidatus Omnitrophota bacterium | reverse complement strand
TCATCTACCAGAAGAATTTCTTTAGGATTTTGTTTCTCGGCCATGTTGAGCTACCTCCATTAATTGGTTAACTCGGTTCATGAGTTTATTCATATCGAATGGTTTTACAAAAAAATCAACAGCGCCTTCGATCCGTGTCATATTTTCAATCATCGGGGCTTTTCCAGTTATTACGATGACAGGAATATCTTTGGTTTTGGAAGGCTTTCCGGTTTCAATATCCAAAGGAGCCTTTAGGCGCTTGAGAAGCGTCAGGCCATCTGTATCCGGAAGAAACACATCCAAGATCACGACATCCGGAGGCTGAGCTTCAATTAAATCGAACGCTTTATCTCCGTTGCCGGTGGCTGAGACGTGATAGCCGGCAGCTTCAATTTTGATGGTCATGAGTTGAGCGAGTTCTTGATCATCTTCGACGATAAAAACTGTTCCATGGTTCATGTGTTTATCCTTTCCTGTGCAAGTGAAACGTTTTTCTCTTTCAAATCATTTTGAATGCTTAATGAAATAATAAAGCGGCTGCCCTTTCCCGGTTCACTTTCAACGTAGATTTCTCCGCCATGAAGCCGGATCAGTTCCTTGCAAATGGAAAGCCCAAGGCCTGTGCCTTTCGTTCCCTTCGGATTGGCATCTTTCACTTGTTCAAAGCGTTCAAAGATTCGTCCCAAATCCTCTTTGGCAATTCCGATTCCCGTATCTTGGACACTAATATTCACGCGCCCCTGCGCCGTTGCTTCGGTCTGAACTGTCACGGCACCGCCTTCGGGCGTAAATTTAATCGCATTTCCAACCAAGTTGATCAGCACCTGCACCATGCGTTCTGGATCACACGGAACTTTGGGAAATCCTTGGGTAGGATTAAAAACAAATTTGACTTTCTTTTTCTCAGCCAAACTCTTAAGCGAACTTAAGACTTCATCAATTAACACTTGCACATCCGAGGGCTCAATGTGAAGCCGCATCTTTCCCGCCTCCAATTTAGAAAAATCAAGCAAATCATTAATCATGGTTGTCAGGCGCTGGATGCTTCGCTTTGCGATTTCGAGCACATTTTTTCCGTTGTCTTGATGGGTGTCGACGATGCCGTCCAAGATGAGCGCGATGCTTTCCTGAACGGAATTAAGCGGAGTCCGGATATCGTGGCTGACGGAGGCAATAAAATCGGATTTTAATTGGTCGAGTTTTTTAAGCTCCCGGTTGGCTTTCTCAAGCGCCGCATTTTTTTCTCGAATCTCAAGTTCGTAGCGCGCCTTTTCTTGTTCGGCGAGATATTTGAGAAAAGTTTCATCCACCACATGCGGAAGAACGTTCAAATAGACGTCGTCTTTTACAATATAATTGTAAGCGCCGTCCTGCATGGCTCTGACGGCAGTTTTTTCATCTCCCATACCGGTCATCATAATAAAAGGAACATTGATGTTTTCGGCATTAAGCCATTCCAAAAAATCCAATCCGTTTTTGCCTGGAAGATTGTAATCGGAAACCACCATGTTAATTTGGTCTCCCTTGATTTTCTCCATGGCTTCTTCCACAGAACCGCAAGTTTCCACGAGATATTTGCAGTCTTTAGAGCTCAGAATCGCGTTCTTCGCAAGAAGCGCATGATCAGGGTTATCCTCTACCAATAAAATTCGAAGTGAAGGTTTTGGACTCATCCTGCCACCTGATTTGGAATTTCAACTGTGTGAAACCAATAATCCTTAATTCGTTTCAATTTGGCCGTTAAATTGCCGAAATCTTCTGATTTCACCACATAACCTGAAACGCCGAGTTGATAGGCCGTTTGAATTTCTTCTTTCCGGGAAGAGGTGCTCAACATGATAATGGGAACTCGTTCAAACCATTTGAGCTGCTTCAAATTTTTAAGCACCTCGAACCCATCCATTCCGGGAAGTTTGAGATCCAGCAAAATTAAATCGGGCTTTTGATCCTGCGTTTGAACTTCCTTACAGGCCTTGAGCGCTTCCAAAGGATCTGAAAAATGAGTGGCCGCGCAGTTCTCATCTTCAATTCCCCGTTTGATGAGTAAAGCGTGATCTTCGTTATCTTCGATCATCCATATTTTTTTCATGCCATCACCTTTTTTCTCACTTTTGTCATCCCCGCGAACGCGGGGATCCAGAACTTAGATTCCCGCTTAAAACATGCGGGAATGACAGGCGTGAAGCTCGGCCTTCGGAGGTAGGCCACGAAATGAAAAATTGGCTTCCCTTCCCTTCTTCCGATTCAAGCCACACACGGCCCCCGTTCAACTCGACAATTTTCTTAACGATGCTTAATCCGATACCGCTGCCTTCGACCTTCAATTGATTCGGAGCCCGCTGGAAAATTTGAAAGATTTTTTCCTGAAACTCCTTTTTAATCCCAATGCCGTTATCTTTGATCCACACGGTGCACAAGGTGCCGTTCCTCTCATCGGAACATCCAATCTCAATACAGGGTTGAGAAGATGGACCCATGTACTTGACGGCGTTTGAAATCAAATTGGTCAGCACCTGAGTGAGCCTTTTCTTGGAAGCCCAAAGTTTCGGGAAACGATCCCCAACTTGAATTTTGATGTGCCGCTTATCGATTTCGGGTTTTAATTCTTCCAGAATTTCATTTGTCAGCGCTTTCGTATCCACCGACTCTTTTTCGTCTTCAATCCGGCCGACACGGGAAAATTCCAAAAGGTCCATGATGAGCGTGGTCATCTGCTGAGCATTGGCTTGAATCCGGTTGAAATAATCCAAGTTCGTTCCTTGAAGTGTGTTGCCAAGCTCGGTTTTTAGAATGGTGGCAAAGCCTTGAATGGAAACGATGGGAGCTTTTAAATCGTGGGAGATAATCTGGATAAAATTCTCGATTTCCTCATTCTTTTTGATCAATTCCTGATTTTTGGCTTGAATGTCATGCGTCCGCCATTCCACTTCTTTTTCTAAAAAATTATGCCTTGTTTCGAGCGACCAGCTAAAGAGCCCCGCGGCAACGGAAAAAAAAGTACCCATGATCAAAATGAGGACACTTGAGACATTGTGGTCGAGGGGGCGAGTACCGTTAAAGTAGGCATCCCAAAGGGTAACGGTAAACAACATGCCGACAAAAAAAACAACGACGTAGAAACGAAACGGCCGCTTTGTTTGCGCGGTTTGGACACCTAAGCCCTTCTTCGCCATATCGCCCTCTCTTGTTGAAAGGTGAGTGT
>JACQQO010000056.1 GCA_016206955.1 Candidatus Omnitrophota bacterium | reverse complement strand
TGTCTTATAAACGCGCAGAGAAAATTATTACTTTGGGTGACGGCATGCGCCGCCGCATCCTTGAAGATTTAGGAAATATTGAAGAATCAAAAGTCTCTGTGATTCACAATTGGGAAAACGAGGATTTGATTCGACCGCTTCCAAAGGAAGATAACTGGTTTGCAAAAAAATATGGATTGCTAAACAAAACGGTGTTGCTCTATTCGGGAAACATGGGTGTCGCTCACGATCTTTTACACATTATGGAAGCTGCTTGCCGCCTGCGCGATGAAAAGGAGATCTGCTTCCTTTTTCTTGGCGACGGTAAACAACGTCATCACCTCATGCAACTCGCAAATAAGCATCAGCTCGACAACGTACTTTTCCTTCCTTACCAGCCGAGGGACTATTTGCCTTATAGCTTGACCGCAGGTGACATCGGCCTCATCTCAATGAAATCTGGCACCGAAGGTTTGTGTATGCCTGGAAAATTCTATTCGGCACTCGCCAGCGGCTCTGCAGTTCTGGCGGTTGTTCCACAACAATCAGAAATCGCAGAGATGATCCAACGTTTTCAATATGGCTTGTGCGTAGAACCGTCACGACCGGAGGAAATTGCGAACGCAATTCTCAAACTACATAAAAATCCAACGCTCCTTAAAATGCTCCAACGCAATGCGCGCTCCTGTTTCGAAAAATATTTCACCAAAGAGCGAGCCATGAATGAACATCTTCAACTTCTACAATCTGTCAGCCAATAAACCACACGTTTTCGGTCAACAAACGTTCCGGCTCACCCATCAAGCCCCATTTCTCCTCGTTTTCATAAAGTGCTTCGCCTTCAGAAGTCTTTAAGAAACAGGCCCAGTCCGTCAGACCTTTGGGGTACAACTCCTTTTGGCCGGCTTTCGCAAATGTCAAAGGATGATCCGCCTTAAAAACACGGCCAACCAATTTAAAGAAACGGTGATTCCAAATATTTCCACTGCTCATCATCGCCGACCAGTTATAGCAAAATCGACTGTCCACATGTACATCCGAAAACTTAATTCCCTCATCGAAGCCTACACGATGCTTTGACGAAAACAAAAGAAAATCACCGGCTGCCTGTGAAAAATGCCTTCTATGATTCAGTTTGTGGTGCAAGGTCACGTTCTTTCTCATGACCTCGAATGAGGCACCCAAGCGACTCACCGGAACATCAAAACGCTCCGCTCGATACAAAATCTCTGGATGCAAATCCATCGTTTCAATCCTATTCCAAATCTGCTCGTCAAAAACGCAATCGGCATTGGTCACTAAGATCCAGTCCCCGGCGGCACGCCGAACTCCCACATTCTTCGCAAAAAACTGCATAAAGCTCATTCGATGAGAAACAATGGGGCTGATGGTACGATCATGAATTCGCGGATTGACGACGTAACAATGAAATCCTTTGAGAGCCAATTCATAAGACAAGTAATCCTGATTCAAAGGATTCCACTCAACAAAAATCCATTCTATATCCAGATTCCTCTTTCGCGCTTCTGCTTGATTCCGCTCAATGGCAGTCAGGGCCCGTTCCCTAAAATTGACCGCATAGCTATCGTTTCTACCCGATATCACAACCGAAAGCTTTCGACATGGGCTTTTCCTATGTCCATTCCAAGAAGTATCAAATATCTTTCTTGGAGCTCTTGAGACGAGCGGAAACGAAAAATTCCGTTTTATCCGCTTCTGAACTTTGCCAACAAACCTCGTCAAGCTCTCCCATTTTCGACAAAAGAAAATTTGCCTTTGCTTGATATAAACCGGCCGCAGCTTTGAGCTCTTTCGCTTTCGCTTGATTTCTAAATATTGGCGAAGAAGACGCAAAGGTTCGTCTAAAAAGAAAAAGCGAACTCGATCAAATTGATACGCGAGGATTTCCTGTTGCAAGCGTTTGTCACTTTGAATCTGCTTGATCACGCGCGCGGCCGAGTTCCAATCCCCAGGTTTGACCCAACATGAGGGATGACAAAGATAATGCGAATAAATCTGCCCTCTGCTAGACAGTACAATCACGCCCAACGCAGCAGCTTCTGGAACCGCTTGGCCAATGGACAAACCTCCTCGGTTAATGAGGAAATATTTGCAGGAAGCCAACTTGTTCAAATATTCACGCGGCGAATCTACCAATTTACGGGCTACGCACAAATAGGAATTATCAAAATCCCATGGCCGGCCATAGCAAACCTCAATCCCTAATCGCCTGGCAAGTTGAGTCGTTATAAATTGCTCGTCTGGGAAAGCACGAAAAGAATGAGAATCGAGAAACGCCCGCTCGTCTTTTTTTGCTGAAATGATTTTCTTAAACGCCTCAATGCTGCAAAGGTAAGGAAAGTTAATGGAGGCCGGCAGATGATCTATGGAAGGGTTTGAAGAATTCAATGCATGATTGAGAAAAAGATCATAGGCCCCGAAAGGCGCCCGGGTAGATTTCAAGAAAGATTTCTTACAATGCTCTTGCTCATAGTAACACCATAGGATTTCGGCGTACTCTCGAATGATTTGCTCGGGTACAATTTGATCAAGACTGATCACAACATCATATTCGCTCCATGGCACTTCATTCCATTTGGAAACTCGGTGTAATTGATAGAGAGCTTTCGTCGCTTCTGGACGAAATCTTTTTAAGTCGCGGTAACTTTCTGAAGCATAGGGTCCATCTTCTATTACCCAAATATCGGCGCGGGTCTCGCAAACAAGTCCAAAATTTTGAGATCGGCACACGAACTGGTCCAATAGTTCTTGCTCGTTGGACCACCGATGGGTTGCCCACGTAAGCTCCGTGGCATAAGGTTGTTTGACAATGCAAATCTTCACAAGTTTATTTTCTACGATTGCTTTTCCTCTTCAGGAAACATCAGCCAGTTATTGGAACTCGAAAAATCCAAAACCTGATAATCGTAGCTAACCTCCTTTAAGAAACGCTTTACTTCTATCTCCGAATGGTTGCGCCAACCCAGTGCATAATTGACCTCGGCAAGAATCACGGGGCGGAATCGTTTAATCAGCCACCGCGCACCCAACAGCACTTCGTAATCCCAGGAGTCGACGTCGGATTTGATCAGATCCAAACGCGTCAAATTCCGCGATCTGCAGAAAGAATCCAAGGTGATAAAATTAAACTTGCTTTGAACCTTCCCATCATTCGGCTTGCCGGAAAAATATAGCGTTTCCTGGCGTTCTTCGGCAACTTGATCCCCGACTGCTGTGTGGATCAATTCTATATTCTGGAAATTTCGGTGGTGCGCCCGGACATTATATTCAACATTTAGCCTGAATTTTTCACAGGCCTCTGGCGAGGCCTCAAAGGCATAAACGTGTCCTTTGGGGGCGCAAGAACTAAACAGCATCGAATAATAACCAATATGCGCCCCTACATCAAAAACCACCGCGTCCTCTTGGAGGTGATCGATAATCCAATCCTGGGTTTCAATTTCCGAGTGTTCGTACCATCCGTTCCGCCAAAAACATTCGTAAAAATCAATCAAATCGACGTAAAAGCCGTTCGAATAACATTTCCGGATCACGCGAGGTTTGAAAGGCAAACGTCTGCGGATTGACTTCCACGATTCAATCATTTTAAGGATTCAATTAACGTCCTAGCCGAGCGGCCGAGGGTTATCTTCAGTTCATCCAAAAACAAGGAAGTGCAAAATTGAGACGCAAAATGATCGCAGAAATAAATCGTTTCATTGATCAAGTCGCGTGCTGTTTTCCATGCTAAAGGTTTGTCCCAGCCGCGCGCTTTCATGACTTTTGAATATTCCGGCCAAAATTTCTCAGGTTTTCCATGATAAAGAACGTGCTGAATCAATCCCGCGTCTTTAATCAGATACTTCTTGTGACGGTTACTCACCTCCCGATAACCACAAGG
>JACQQO010000003.1 GCA_016206955.1 Candidatus Omnitrophota bacterium | reverse complement strand
ACTTTTAAACTGCTTTAAAACAGTCGAATGTTTAAAAACTCCGGCTCAAGCTGAATTCAAAGCGGCCGTTTTTATCTTCAGTATCTCGATTCACAATCGGCAAGCCATAGTAAAAAGCGATCGGGCCAACGGGGGTATTAATCTTAATTCCGGGCCCGATACTGACGCGAAATTCTCCGAAATCAATATTGTAACTGTCGCGTTCCACATCGCCGACGTCTACAAAAAGAGCGCCCTTAAAATTCTCAAGATAAGGGATGGCAAAGGTATACTCCAGATTGACAATCACCATCGATGCTCCACCGATCGCGCTTCCGCCTTCGATCGGACCTACACGCTTGTAGTTATATCCTCGAACCGTTCCATAACCTCCCGCAAAAAACCGATCAAAAACCGGAACCTGTTCCGAACCAAGGTCGTCAGAAAATCCAGCTCGAACCCGCCACTCAATCACATGCTTGCCGCCTTGGAAACTCCAGTACTTGGTTGAATTGGCCTGAAGAACATAATAATCCTCATCGGCGCCCAAAAACGTGCCGATCAGCTCCCCCGAAATCCCTGCGACCCAACCTTTGGTCGGAAAAAAGACATTGTCCCGCGTATCGCGGCTCAGAAACAGCTTTAATCGGCTGAGCAATGTTTTTCCCGCGAACAAAAGAACATCCGGAGAAGCATCGCTTGAAATTTCATCCAGTTCTACGCGTTCAAATTTATATCCCAAACCGGCGCGGATAAATTCCGTAAACGCCTTCGAAAAAGTCGGCCCGAAGCCGATCCGTTCCTCTCTAAAGTCTACGTTTCGATTCTCTGTACGCACATCATAGGCATCCAGGCCAAACGAAATCGGCCGGTTAAACAGATAGGGCTCTTCAAAGCTAAAAGCGAAATCGCGAGTAATCGTTCCCCACCTGCCGCGAAGCGAAATATTCTGACCGCCGCCGGTGAAGCGAGGCCAATTGAGAAGATCAAAATTCCGCTGCGCAATTTCGGCAAATCCTACAAATTGATCGATTGAGCTGATGCCGGCACCAAATGAAAGTTCTCCGGTCCTTTTTTCTTTCACTTTAAAAATAATGTCTCGCCGATTGGGGGCACTTGCAGGTTCCGTATCGTAGGAAACTTCCTCAAAGAAACCAAGATTCTCAAGCCGCTGTTTGGACCGATCGATGGCATCGCCGTCAAATTTATCGCCGGGCCGAACGCGAATTTCTCTGCGAATGACAATGTCTTTGGTTTTGGTGTTGCCGCGGATTTTGACCTTGTCAATAAAGTAAAGATCGCCTTCATTCACTTGGTAGGTCACATCGACCTTGTTCGTTTGGCGGTTCAAATTCACATCCGGGAAAATTTGGACATTCATATATCCATATCGAAAATAAAAATCACGAATTCTTTGGACTTCTTCTGCCAAATTCTGCTGAGAAAAGGTGGTTCCCGGAAGCATTTCGAGCCTTTGCCAAATTTCACTTTCAGGAAGAACTTTGACCCCTTTTATATCGATACGCCCCGCGTGATAGCGTGCGCCTTCCACGACCTGAATTTTCACGACAATTTTGCCCTTTCTTTTCGTTTCATCATATTCAAAATCATGGCCCAATTTCACATCCAAAAATCCTTGGGACTGATAAAAAGCGGCGGTTCGGTCTAAATCATCCTTAAATTGCTCTTCCTTAAAGGTGCCGAACCGCAGCAGAAAAAGATTGCGCGGCTTTGTTCTCATTAACCTCAAAAGGCGCCTTGGCTTAAAGGATTGAACTCCATCAAATTGGATTTGAGCGACTTTAAATTTGATTCCTTCTTCAATAATCACCGAAACGGTTGATTCCTTCGTGACACGATTGGTATCCACATGGTAATCCACTTTGACAAAACGAAAACCTTTGTTGGCGTAGCGGTCCCTGATTTTGTTGATTCCCTGTTTAATTGAAAACTCATCCAAAACTTGCCCCTCAATCAAGCCTAGCTCTTTTCGGATGTCGCGTTCTTTTAAGATTTTATTTCCTTCAATGACAATATGCCGAACCACCGGTTTTTCATCGACGACAACAATGAGCCGAACTCCTTCAGCCGATTCTTCAATGTCAATGCGGATGTCTTGAAAATAGCCTGTCCCATAAAGACGCTTGACGTCTTCATTAATCATTTGTTGGGTCAACTCGACACCCGGCCTTGTCTTCATTTGATTGAGCACGGCGGTTGTGCTGATGACCCGATTGCCGCGCACGTCAATCCGAATCACTTTCATACTGCGCTCTTCTTGAGGCGGCGCCTGTTCATCTGAGGAAGCGGCTTGATCGGAAGGCTGAGCCGCGAGCGAAGTGGTGAGAACGAAAAACTCAAAGGCGGCGCAGGCAACAAGTAAGAAAAAACGAGATAGACGCATCGAGTTTATGAGTTGAGTTAGAATAAGTTAATAAATTCCTTGTTCCTCGCGGCGAAATTCAGGATTATCAAACCGTGTCCACTCTTTTAAAAAGAGAAGATCCACGGAGCCGGTTGGGCCGTTACGCTGTTTGGCAATAATCGCTTCTGCACGATTTCGATTCTCCTCCGTCGGGTGGTAATACTCCTCACGAAATAAGAAAACGACCAAATCGGCGTCTTGTTCAATCGCTCCCGATTCTCTGAGATCAGAAAGTTGAGGGCGGTTTCCGGTTCTTTGTTCCACCGCCCGCGACAATTGGCTGATAGCGATCACTGGCAGGTGGAGTTCGCGGGCAAGGGCTTTTAACGAACGGGATATTTCGGTAATTTCCTGCTGGCGATTTTCGGCACGGGATTGGGCACCGTCTAAAAGTTGTAAATAGTCAACTACAATCATCTCGATTCCGTATTGAGCTTTCAAGCGGCGCGACTTGGCGCGCAGTTCCAGTGCGTTCATGACCGGCGTGTCATCAATAAAAAGCGGAGCTTCGGAAAGTTTCCCTGCCGCGCTCGTTAGTTTCGGCCAATCCGAATGGGAAAGATATCCCGTGCGGACTTTTTGGGCATCCACGCGAGCATGGGAACAAAGCATGCGCTGCACCAATTGTTCTTTGCTCATTTCCAAAGAAAAAAATGCAATCGGTTTTCCAAGCACGACGCTTACGTGTTCCGCAATTCCCGAAACAAAGGCGGATTTTCCCATCGAAGGGCGCCCTGCAATCACAATGAGGTCCGAACTTTGCAATCCCGCTGTTTTGGTATCAAAATCATGAAAACCGGTGGCCAAACCCGTAATGTGCTCTTTGCGCTGATAGAGGTGGTCAATGGCTTCGATGGAATCTTTGATAATTTCATTCACACGGATGAATTTTCCCTCGACGCGGTGCTGGCTGATATCAAAAATCATTCTCTCGGCACGGTCCAAAATCTGAGAACCTTCCATCGTGGAGTCAAAACTCTCTTGGATAATTTGGGTTGCCGTCGAAATCAAACCGCGGAGCAAGGCTTTTTCTTTGACGATTTTGGCGTGGAATTCGATATTGGCTGCGGTAGGAACTGAGGCGGTCAACTGCGCGAGATAACTTGCGCCGCCGACGGCTTCAAGCTGTTTGGCTTTTCTCAATTCTTCGGTGACCGTGATCAAATCGATTGCGTGATTGCGATCGAAGAGACTGATCATGGCAGAAAAAATCATCCGGTGCGCTTCGGAATAAAAAAAGGATTCTTCGAGGATTTCCAAAGCTCTAGATACCGCGTCCGGGGTAAAGAGCATGGCTCCCAAAACGCTGATTTCCGCCTCTAAATTCTGGGGCGGAATCTTCTCAATAAGGCTTTCTTGAATGTCCATGAAGTATGAGGCTTCTAAGCCTGCGTGACAACGACTTTGAGTTGAACTTCAACTTCCGAATGAAGTCTAATCTTAACCTGATATTGGCCCACTTGATGAATGGGCTCAGCTAAATCAATTCTTCTCTTATCTACTTCGAACCCTTCCTTTTGAAGAGCCGCGTGAATATCTTGGCGAGTGATAGAACCAAAGAGTTTTCCCTCTGCGCCCACTCTTGCTTTAATCACGCACGTGATCTGCCCAATTTTCTCTGCCAGTTGAGAGGCTTGGGATTTCTCCTGAATTCGTTTCTCCTCAGCGCGCTTTTTTTTCGCTTCGAGAAACCGGAGGCCCCCTTCGGTCACCGGAATGGCAAGCCGCCTGGGAATTAAGAAATTCCGTGAATAACCGTCACGCACTTTCACGCGATCTCCGGCTTTGCCTAATTTTTCGACATCCTCAATTAAAATAAGTTCCATTGCCTACTCCGTTTGAAATGCAATCAAGGCGCTGTGGCGGCTTCTTTTGACCGCTCGGGCCAGAAAGCGCTGATGTTTCGAACAATTACCGGTAATCCTGCGCGGAATAATTTTTCCTTTTTCTGTTAAAAATTTTTGGATTGATTCTGTATCCTTGTAATCAATCGCCGGGGTTTTCCCGCCGCAAAACCGGCAAACTTTTTTCCGGAAAATCCGGGGGCGGTCCCGGTCTCTCTCCCCGCCTCTTCCCATGCCGCCTCTTTCCGGCGACCTGGGACCTGATCTTTCATCTCTCTTTCTGGTAAACCGAGGCACCTATCTTACTCCTTTTCAAAATGGAACTTCATCATCAGGACGAAGCTCTTCCTTCGCAACTCCCACAGAGCCTTCCTTAGATTCCGGTACCAAAGTATCGTCGATGATCGCTTCTTCTCTTCCAGCAACTTCGCTGGCATCAGATCCGGCTTGCTTTCCGCTCCCACGGCCTAAAAACTGAACATTTTGCGCCACCACTTCAATCGTGCTGCGTTTGGTGCCGTCCGGCGCATCCCAGCTTCGGCTTTGAAGCCTGCCTTCCACAAAAACCGGGCTGCCTTTCCGAAGATATTCATGACACGATTCAGCGCGCTTCGCCCAAACCACGACACGGATAAAATTAACTTCTTCCTTTTTTTCTCCCGTCTTTGCCATATATGTTCGGTTGACGGCGACGGTAAATGTGGTCACCGCCTGACCTGAAGGAATGTATCGAAGTTCCGGATCGCGCGTTAAGTTGCCAATGAGAAAAACACTATTTAAACTCGCTGCCATTTAAGATTTTTACCTTCTTTCTCCCGCTTGAGCCGCATGACTCGTAGCCGGCTTCGAGGGACGTGTGAGTGTCACTTTTGGTTTCACTGTAATTGTAAATTTTAAAATATCTTCTGCAAGCTGAAGCAATTTTTTTAAGCCGTCCATTTTCTCTGGAGATAATTCAAAGACAAATGAAACGAAATACCCCTCTCGGGCTTTTTTGATTGTGTAGCCTAGAAGGCGCTTTCCAAGTTCCGTTCGGCTGAGGACTTTTCCGCCCTCTTTTTTAACCAATTCTTCAAACGCATTTCTCCCGCCGCTTTGGAGCGCCTCTCCCATATTTTGGGACGGAAAAATGACCAATGCTTCGTAGGCCTTCAAGTGAATTCCTCTCTTAAAAAGTTTGGTATTTTAGCATAACTTAATTCAAATAACAATGAATTCAAACTACTGATTATACTTTTGCGCGACAGCCGTTTCGCCACTCTCAAGCCAATCCAAACACGCATCCCGCGAGCGTTCGATTTGGGAAAGGATGAGGGGCCGCTCTTCTTTCGAAAAATCGCCCAAGACATAATCGGTCAAATCTTTGCCAGTTAGATCCCCGCTTCCGACTCCGATTCGAAGACGTGGGAAATGGTCTCCCCCCATTTCACGAATAATAGATTCGAGGCCGTGATGCCCGCCGGCGCTGCC
Source organism: Candidatus Omnitrophota bacterium (assembly GCA_016206955.1). Classification (GTDB taxonomy): domain Bacteria; phylum Omnitrophota; class Omnitrophia; order Omnitrophales; family Danuiimicrobiaceae; genus 01-FULL-45-10b. The sequence continues at coordinate 5,103 of JACQQO010000003.1, read as the reverse complement.
CTTGGAACGAAAACGAATCTTTCCGACCGGCAAATTTACATCGTCTACAATCACAAGGCAATCGCTCAGAGAAATTTGAAATTGTTCCAAAAGCTTTTGAACGGCGATCCCGCTTTCATTCATGAAAAGAGTGGGCTTGGCAATCAAAGCTTTGCCATTTTGAAAGGGCTTCCGATTGATTTGAAACGGGCCTTTGCCACGCGTCCACTCATTTTGATCGTATTCGAGAAGCGCGTCCGCAACGAGGAAACCTACGTTATGTCTCGTCCGCTCGTATTTTTTCCCGGGATTTCCTAAACCGACAATCAACTTCATTAGCGTGAAGAGTGAAGGATTCACGCTTTCCCATTCACCCTTCACGTTTTTTTCTCAGCAGGCTTTTCTTTCTTCGCTTCCGGCGCCGCGGCTGGAGCAGGAGCGGCTGCCTCGGCCTCTTCGCCTTCAGCTTTCTTTTCCTTCGCGATCAATTCCGGCTCGCTCGGAGCTTCCTCGGCCGGAGCCGCTTCTTCCTCAGCTTTCGGAGCATGAATGGCCACTACCACTTCATCGTTTGGAAGCTCAGAAACAACTCCCTCAGGAAAAACAATTTCACGAATGTGGAGGGAATCCCCAATCTTGAGCATTGTAATATCCAAGCTCAAACGTTCCGGAATTTGCGTGGGCAAGCACTCCACTTCAATTTCGTGATGCACCACATCCAAAACGCCGCCTTCTTTGAGGCCAGGAGCATCCCCTTCTCCTTTAACGTGAAGCGGAACTTTCACCTTAATTTTTTCGGTTAACGAGATGACATTGAAATCCACATGCACAATCGCATCGGTAACCGGATGATGTTGAATTTCTTTAATGACCACCGTCTTTTCAAAATGCTTAGACCCCTCAACCTTTAACTGAATGATCACGTTTTCACCCGCCTTGGTATGAACGGCACGTGAAAAATCATCGACCCCGACGTCAATGGAAGTTGGTTTGATGCCGCGGCCGTAGACCACGGCAGGAATCCGTTTTGCAGAACGGATTTTTTTCACTTGTTGTTTGCCCACTCCATTGCGCTCATTTGCTTTCAAAGGAACTGTCTTCATTTATTCCTCCTGAACAAAGTCTTAAGTTTTAAGTGATAAGTTTTAAGTAAAAGCGCTTGCCTGTTCGAGACATTTTTTCCTTAAACTTACAACTTAAGACTTATAACTTATAACTTTTTCTTATGCTTCCACCGCTGATTTTTGAAACAGAACACTGACCGATTCATTTTCATGAATACGTTTAATGGCTTCACTTAAAAGAGGGGCCACCGAAAGTACTGTAATTTTTTTGATCCTTTTCTCCGGCGGAAGAGGAATAGAATCTGAAACAATCAACTCTTTCAATTCTGATTTTTGAATTCGCTCAATCGCAGGGCCCGCCAAAATTGGATGCACGATCGCCGCGTACACATCCAGGCATCCTTCCTCCTTCAAGGCCCTCACGGCTTCCACCAAAGAACTCGCGGTGGAAACCAAATCATCCACGATCACCACATTCCGGTCTCGGACTTCACCAATGATATTCATGACTTTGGTTTGCGCTGCGCTTTCGCGGCGTTTATCAACGATGGCAAGCGGTGCATTTAAAAGTTTCGAATACGCGCGCGCCAATTTCAGGCCGCCGACATCGGGCGATACCACCACCGGATCTTTAAGCCGTTTCTTGATGAAATATTTGATCAAAACGTTGATCGAAAATAAATGGTCCACGGGAATATCGAAAAACCCTTGAATCTGGCCCGCGTGCAAATCAAGAGCCAGGATCCGGTCCGCGCCGGCGCTGACCAAAAGATTGGCGACGAGTTTTGCCGTAATTGGAACTCGAGGCTTATCTTTTCGGTCTTGTCTCGCATAGCCGTAAAAGGGCAAGACGGCCGTCACGCGCGAAGCAGAAGCGCGCCGTGCGGCGTCAATCAAAATGAGTAGCTCCATTAAATGATCGTTCGGCGGCGAACATGTGGATTGAATGACGAATACGTCTTTCCCGCGAATATTATCTTGAATCTGAACATGAATCTCGCCCTCCGGGAAGCGGTCTACCATTGCATGGCTGAGTGAAACTCCCAAATGACGACAAATTGCTTTGGCAAGCGCCGGATTTGAATTTCCTGTCAGAATTGAAATTTGTCTGCTGATCCCATTCGATTTATGATTGGCCATGGTTATCCTTTTCTTTTTATCACTTTCGCGGGCACGCCCACGACAGTTTTTCCTGCCGGAACCGAATTGCGCGCACAAAGCACAGCACCGGCCCCCGTTTGAGCTCCTTTTCCCACCGTGACGGGCGCGATCAAAACCGTATCGCACCCCAAAAGAACTCGATCGCCCACAACCGTTTTATTTTTCCGTTTGCCATCGAAATTGGCCGTGATCGTGCCCGCTCCCACATTCACTTTTTGGCCGATTCGCGCATCCCCCAAATAGCTGAGATGCTTCACAAATGTTTTATTTCCCACGCGAGAACGAACCACTTCCACAAAGCTTCCGATCACCACTTCATCACCAATCTTAGAACCAGCGCGAATTTTGGCGAAAGGCCCGATTTCACATTTGCGGCCAATTGTCACGTCACGCTCAATCCAAGTAAATGGATGAATCACGGTATCGCGGCCGATCCGCGCTCCTTTTTGAATCGAAGTCTGAGCTGGATCTAAAATCGTAACGCCTGCTTGAGAATGTTTTTTCAACTCGCGTTCGGTTAACACTTGATGGGCCTCGCCTAATTCTTTTCTGGTATTAACACCTAAGATTTCACTCGAATCTTTAATTTTATACGCCCGAACCAATTCGCCGTTTCGCGCGAAAAGTTCGATCACATCCGTTAAATAATATTCCTTTTTCTTTCGATTCCGCTTAATTTCATTGAGCCGCCGGAAAAGAGCCGGCGTATGAAACACATAAATTCCGGAATTGATCTCCCGAATCCCGCGCTCGGAAGGCTTGAGATCAAGCTCTTCCTTAATGCTCACTACTTGATTACCGCGCCGAAGAATACGGCCATAACCCGTAGGATTTTCAAAATCAGCCGTTAAAATGCTGGCCGAAACCGAAGACCGCTGATGCGCTTTAATCAATTCCCGAAGCGTCTCGGCTAGAACGCAAGGAACATCGCCGGGCAAAACCAAAAGGTCGCCCTGCCAATTGCCAAATCGGCTTCTCGCTTGCATCACGGCGTGGCCGGTTCCTAATTGCTTTTTTTGAAGTACGATCTTAACACCGCTTAAGAAAGAACGAGGTGCTTCGCCTTGCGTGCCAATCACAACACCAACGTTTTTGATTCCCGCTCCGCGCACCGCTTGAGTCACATGCGCGATGAGCGGAAGTCCTGCAATCGGATGAAGAACCTTAACCAAATCTGAATTCATCCGCTCTCCCTGTCCGGCGGCGAGGATGAGAGCAGCAACGGGTTTCTTCATCAGCCCTTAATACCCGAAAGCTTAATTCCTTCCACAAAATAGCGTTGATTAAAAATAAAAAGGATCAAAATCGGAAAAATCATCATGAGCGAACCCGCCATCAAAAGCGTCCAATCGGTTTGGTGAAGGCTTTGAAAATAGGCCAGGCCCACCGGAAGCGTAAATTTTTCGTGCGAATTGAGCACGATCAAGGGCCACATAAAACTCATCCAATTTCCCATAAATGTAAACGTGGTCAAAGTGGCCAAAGCCGGTTTGGAAAGCGGCAGCAAAATCCGCCAGAAAATTCCAAAGTAACTGCAGCCGTCGATTTTGGCGGCATCTTCCAAATCTTTTGGAAGCGTGAGGAAAAATTGCCTCAGCATAAACGTGCCGTAGGCAATGAAAATGGGCGGTAGAATCACCGCTTTGTACGTATCAATCCATCCCAATTGTTGAAGCAGAATAAAAACTGGAATCATCGTCACTGCGCCGGGAATCATCATCGTGGCCAAATAAGCGAAGAACAGTTTATCGCGCCCCGGAAAACGGAGCCGCGCAAACGCATAGGCCGATAGAGCACTCGTCGCCACTTGGCCAAACGTGGTCAAAACAGCGACAAAAATGGAATTGAAGTAAAATTTCGCAAACGGCACCACTTTAAACGCTTTGATGTAATTCTGCCAGCGAAACGAGGTGGGCACCCAATCATACCACCACGGTTTCTGATACGAAAAGACTTCGCCGGGAAGTTTCAGCGAAGTAGAAATCATCCACAAAAAAGGAGCGAGCATCGTAAGCGCGCCCAAAATCAGAAAAATGTAAAGGCCCGTCGTCTGCAGAAATTTTTTCTGCTTTTGCTCTCTGGCTAATTTTTTAACGTCAATTAAATCGGGCATAAGTTAGAGATTTGAGATTTGGGGACACTTTACTTAATTCAAGCCCATCTAAAGAATTAAGTAAAGTGTCCCCAAATCTTCCAAATCTTAGTAATGAACCAGTTTTCCAAATACTTTCCATTTGAGGATTGTAATTGCGAAAATCACCAAAAATAAAAACCAAGAAATAGAAGCGGCATACCCCATTTGCTGCCATTGAAACGCGTGATTGTAAATGTAATAACTGATGGTGGTCGTCGCGCCGTTTGGCCCTCCGCCCGTCATCACATAAGCTGCATCAAAACCGCCTTGAAACCCTCCAATGAGGGACATCGTCGCGATAAAAAAAGTGGTGGGTGAAATTTGAGGCCACGTCACATTCCAAAACTTCTGCCAGCTGTTGGCGCCGTCGATTTCAGCCGCTTCGTAAAGGTCGCGCGGCACACCTTGAAGCGCCGCCAAATACAAAATCATATTGGCCCCTCCCACCGACTGCCAAATGCTCATGATGATCAGCGCAGGCTTCGCCCAAGCTTCATCGGTGAGCCAATTTGGGCCTTGAAGCGGAAGATGAAGGACCGATCCGACTTTTGCAATCAGGGTATTGATTACGCCGAAATCCGAATTGTAAATCAGGCGCCACAGCACATAAATCGCAACGCCGGAACAAATCGTCGGCAAAAAATAAATCGTTCTAAAAAAGACAATTCCTTTTAATTTCTGATTTAGGCCGAGCGCTAAGATCAAAGAGCCCGCAATGCTAAACGGAATCGCGCCCATCAAAACCACGGTGTTCCAACAGTATTT
>JACQQO010000055.1 GCA_016206955.1 Candidatus Omnitrophota bacterium | reverse complement strand
GATTCGCCTTCACTGTCCAAACTTTTGAGCCCTTTACCTTCAAAATATCTTTAAGTTTCATAATTTAAATCCTCCTGTCATTCCCGCGAAAGCGGGAATCTAGAGACTCTGGATCCCCGCGTGCGCGGGGATGACATTCTTTCAAGACTCAGGATGACGTGCACAAGCAATTACTTTTAAAATCACTTCTTCGATCACACGATTTGGAGTTGACGCACCCGCTGTCACGCCGATTCTCACTTTTCCTCGAGGCAGCCAATTTTGGCTAACCACAACCTCGGAATGGTGCGCCGGCTTATGATGAATCTCATTTCTTGAAATAATTTCCTCCGCATCTCGCACATGATAGGCCGGACAAAACTCAGATGAAATTTCACACAAGTGCCCTGTATTGCTAGAGTTATAACCACCTACCACCACCATCAAATCCACGCCGGACCGCGCGAGTTTTAAAATCGCATCTTGCCGGTCTTGCGTTGCACTGCAAATCGTATCGAAATGCCGAAAATGATTCGGAAGTTCTTCCGCGCCGTACCGCTCGCGCATTGCACTTTGAATCATCTCCGCAATCTCAAGCGATTCACTCGAAAGCATCGTCGTCTGATTCGCACAACCGACGCGAACCAAATCGGTTTCAGGATCAAAACCCAGTGAAGCCGTTCGTTTAAACTCTTCCAGAAAGTTACTCGCGGGCAACTTTCCTAAAATAAAATCGCACACTTTTTGAGCTTGTTCCTTATCTTTCACCACCAAAAATTTTCCTTTCGGATATTGAGTCGCACGCGAACTGGTTGCTTGCGTTTCCTCGTGATCAAATTTTCCGTGAATGATCGAGGTAAATCCATCTTGCGCATATTTCTCAACGCGCCGCCACACGGCAACGACAGAACCGCAAGTAGTATCGACCAAAATTGCTCCTTTGGATTTTAAGATTTCAAGATCCTGCACTGTTGTTCCAAAAGCAGGAATGAGGACTACATCGTCTTTTGTAATCGAATCCAACGTTTTGAGAAACTCGATTCCAAGCTCACGCAATTTCGCATTGACCCTCGGATTGTGAATAATTTCACTCGTCAGATAAATTTTCCGATCCGGAAAACGTTTGCGCGTTTCATAAGCTAAATCCACCGCCCGATCTACGCCGTAGCAAAATCCGAATTCCTGAGCGAGGCAAATCGTAATCTCGCCTGCGTTAAGCTCATAGCTGGAGGCTTTGATCCGATCAATCAGAGAGCTGTGGTAGCTTTCTTCAAGAAGAGGCAAAATTTCTTGTTTTAAGCCAAAACCACGCCGATTAATGGTCGTTTCTTTTTGTTACATAAACTATTATTGTACTGAAATTTCGAATTAAAGTCTATCAAGGATGGTAAAGACGTAAGTCATTGTACTATATTACTTTACGAGAAGGGGGCTGAACAAAACGGCGAGACTTAAAAATGCGAAAAAACCAACACAATCTGTGACAGTAGTGAGAATGATATTGGAAGATTGAGCCGGATCCTTCCCAATGGCCTTCATGAAAATGGGAATCGCAGCTCCGGAAATTCCGGCCGCCACCATGTTGACTACCATGGCCAAACCGATCACAAGTCCCAAATAAATATTTCCGTTCCATAGCCAAGCGACTAAAGCCGAGAGAGTTCCTACTGCCGATCCATTGATGAGGCCAAGCGCTCCTTCTTTAAAAATCACTTTTCGCGCAAGCCGCGGTTCTATTTCCCGAAGCACCAGCCCGCGGATAACCACCGCAAGCGATTGAGCGCCCGTATTTCCTCCTTGGGAAGCCACAATCGGAAGAAAAACCGCGAGCGCCGTAATTCGGGCGATGGTGCCTTCAAAAACGGAAATAACCGCAGAAGCTAAAAAAGCAGTGCCCAAATTAATCATCAGCCAGAAAAATCGCTTTTTCACTGAAAACGAAATTGAGGAGGAAACGCGCTCGTCGCCGCCGGCGCCAAACATTTTTTGGATGTCTTCGGTGGCTTCTTCTTGAGCAGAAGCAATCAGTTCATCGGTTCGAATCGTGCCGAGCAAGTGACCGTTTTTATCCACCACTGGGACGGCAACGAAAGATCGTGTGCTTAATTCCTGAATCACTTTTTCACGGTCCAAAGTCGCTTCCACTCGAAAAACATCGGGAATCATAATTGACTCAAGCAAATCTCCCTCATTTGCCAGAAGAAGGTCTCTCATATTAAGCACGCCCTTAAGCCGATTCTCAGAATCAGTCACATAAACGTAATTGAGGGAAGATTTCTTTTGGGCGAGGGATCTTAAATTTTGAACTGCTTCATCGGCTTTCATCGTCAGCGGAAACGCCAGAAAATTGGGCGTCATGATGCGGCCTGCCGTATCTTCCGGATAAGTCGTGAGTTTGCGGATCTCACCCGCCTGCACCGGTTCAATCCGCTCAAGCAGTTTTTCCCGATCGTCCCTTCGCTGAATACAAAGAACGAGTTCGGCCGCGCGCGTGACGAGCATTTTGCCGAAAATCTGTGCCGCAATTTCATCCGGCAAAACCAAAAGAAGATTAGCCGCAAAGCGCGGTTCAAGCGAATTAAACGCGCGGGAGGAAAGTTCGGGGGAGACGTTTTTGAGGATATGGACCGCTTCTTCTTCGCTTAAAGCTTCAAGGCTGTGGGCAGCATCTACTGGATTCAGCTCAAAAAATTTCTTAATTAGCGAAACTGTCGAATCTTCCGGCGCCATGGCCAATAGTTTATCGCATGTGCAATAGCTTGGAAATGATTTTTCCAGCGCGGTTAAGGTTCGATTCCGCATGAGCGGCGGAAATGAAATTGGCTTCGAATTGGGAGGGAGCGAAATAAACGCCGGCTGCGAGGAGTTTTTTGAAAAACCGGGCGTAGTGTTTTGTATCGGAGCGTTTTGCGGAAGCGTAATCGGTCACCGGCCCCTTCGTAAAAAAGAGTGTGAAACAGGAACCGATGTGATTAAAAGCCGCAGGAAGTGAACCGCGTTTAATTTCGCGCTCTAAAGCAAAATAAAAGCGATCTGACTTTTGGTTGAGCCTTCGGTAAAAACTTTTGTTTCGAAGTTGCTTTAACGTCGCGATTCCAGCCGAAGTCGCAATTGGATTGCCGGATAACGTGCCCGCTTGATAAACGCTCCCGCTCGGTGCGAGCACATCCATAATTTTTCGTGCGCCGCCGAACGCTCCGATGGGAAGGCCTCCACCTAGGATTTTCCCAAGACAAGTTAAATCGGCATGAACACCGAACCGTTCCTGTGCGCCACCGAACGCAAGACGGAATCCGGTAATCACTTCATCAAAAATTAAAAGTATGCCGTATCTTTTTGTCAAAGTGCGGACTCTTTCTAAATAGCCTTTGTTAGGAAGCACAACACCCATATTGGCCGGAACAGGCTCTACGATAAAACAGGCGATTTCGTGCCCATCTTTCCTTAACACGCGTTCAAGCGCATCGGAATCATTGTAAGG
>JACQQO010000051.1 GCA_016206955.1 Candidatus Omnitrophota bacterium | reverse complement strand
TAAAAGAACGCTTTAAGTTAACAGCGAGCGTTCTTTTAAAGCAGGTGGTGGGATGATCCAAGACCCTATCGCTATCGCCGTAATTTTACTGGCTGTTGTGGTCATTGCTCAGCGCTGGCATAAACGCTTTAAAAATGCTCCGGTCATGAGAATCCTTCCGACTCCGGTTTGGTGTTACATTCCCCCAACTTTACTCACGACCGCCGGAATTCTCCCCATCGAGTCGCCTCTCTATGACTGGATTTCAACCTATGTTCTTCCGGGCTGTTTGATTCTGCTTTTGATGACGACGGATTTAAAAACCCTAAGAAAAATCGGGAAACACGCCGTGATTGCCTTTTTTGGTTCTTCCTGCGCTGTCTTTGTGGGAGGAGTGATCTGCTATTTCCTATTTAAAAATTGGATTGGGCCCGAAAGTGATAAAGCCATCGCAACTTTAATGGCAAGCTGGATTGGCGGCACCGCCAATCAACTTGCGGTCAAACACGCGACGGGTCTTTCGGATCAACTCTTCGCTCCTCTTTTCATCTCAGATATCACTATGGTGTATGTTTGGATGACGCTTTTGATGATTCTTTCAGGCAGCCAGAAAAAAATTGACCGAATGATAAACGCTGATTCCAAGCAGCTTGAAGAAATTTTGCATGGAGCCCGAGAAAAAGGACCCGAAAAGAAAAAATTAACCCTGGATACTTTACTCAAGCTTTTAATCCTAGGATTTGGAATCGGAATTCTGTGTACTTGGGGAAGCAGACAAATTCCTGAAATAGGAAACGCCGTCAATCAAGCCACTTGGGTGATTATCCTCGTGACGACGGCGGGGCTTTTGCTTTCGCTCACTCGTTTCGCTCGGAAGGAAGAAGAAAATGCCAATCAAATTGGTTATTTCTTTTTCTATTTCGTGCTGGCTTCCACGGGAGCGAAGGCCAATTTGCTCGCCGTTTTCTTAGCACCGCTATTTCTTTTAGTGGCGTTTGTGTGGATGGCGATTCAAGGAATCCTGTACCTTCTTTACGCACGTGCGCTCCGAATTCCGATTGGCCTTTTCGCCACGTCGTCCCAAGCTAATCTCGGCGGCGTCGTTTCGGCGCCGATTGTGGCTTCTACCTATGACTCAAAATTAGTCCCAGTCGCGCTCATCCTTGCGATTTTCGGAAACGGCATCGGAAATTACGTGGGGATTCTAACCGCTCAATTGTTAAGGTTGTTTTAAGTCGATATCGTTGATTAAAACCCGCTAGAAAGTTTATCACCCGCTGTTCACTAAAAATCCGTAGACTGTATAAGCTTAAAACAATAACATATACATTTTACAGGTGCGTAAACATATGGGCAATTTGAGATTGCATCTTGGCTTAATCACTGCGCTACTTTTTCTCCTGCCTATCTTCAATCTCCAAGCGGCGTTTTCTGAATCGTTTGAGATTACCAATGTCAAGATTTGCCTTAAAGTCGATCGGAACCGAAATCCAATCCACGTCACCAATAAACTCCCTGGGGGAACTCAAAATGTCTATGCCTGGTTTTCATGGAAAAACGCCCCCAAAAGCCAAACGATCACGGCAAGATGGCATTACGTATCGGAGGATATTCATATCTTGGATTCACCGGTCACTCTGACGCGACATTCAGATCAAGGGGTCCTCATCCTTCGAATGCCAGAAGATAAACCCTTGCCCAGTGGAATGTATCGAATGGATATTGAAGCCGATGGCAAGGTATTAAACTCGACCTCTTTTACGGTTCGTCCTGATCGGAATCGGTAACCAGCGGCGCTGGCAACAAAGAATCCCCCACAGCGTTTTCAAATATCTGAATCAGTAGTTCAGGCATTATCTCCCCACCACTAACGTCACGAAAGGCTTCGCTCGTAACTGGAAGAGGGAGATGAGCCGCAGCTGCCGCTCCCGTAAAGGCTACTGCGGGAACGACCGCCACCGCTCCAGTGGGAGTCGGAAGAATGGTTGGAATCGTGATCATTTCCAAAATGTCAAGCGCTCTGGTGCTTTGATTCAGCATCGTTAACGAAAAAGTAGGAAAACCCCAGTTTAAGGTGTTTCCTCCATCGATCGTATTGCTATGGACAATCTTCTTTCCGGCTGAAGCATCT
>JACQQO010000052.1 GCA_016206955.1 Candidatus Omnitrophota bacterium | reverse complement strand
GCATGGGGGAGTGAAAAGGCAAAATCAACGCTCTGTTTTCTTTCAAGCAAAACCCGCTGTGTCGGATTGAGAAGGGCCTTCACGATTTCGTTTGTATCCGCTTCTTGCACCGCTTCAAAAGCCAAAGGCTCGACAACCCCGCCGACGCTCACTTTAGGAATGGAACCGACTTTCAAAAGAAGGTCTTGGCCTTCCATTTGGAGGAGTTTATGAAGACAATTATTTAAATAATTTTGGGTCAATTTTCCCTCCCAATTTGCCCTATTTTAAAGTATGCCCGCTCGAAAACGGAAATTCAAATGGCCGGAAAACTTGCCAATGAGACTCAATTACCGATATACTATGAAATTTATGGGTAAAACTTTGTTCGAAAAAATTTGGAACCGGCATGTGATCACCTCATTTCCAGATGGCGTGGCGCTCCTCTATATTGACCGCCATCTGATTCATGAAGTCACGAGCCCGCAAGCCTTCGAAGGTCTTCGCCTGACCAAAAGGCGGGTGAGGCGGCCTGAACTTACGCTTGCGACGATGGATCATAATGTGCCTACGATCGATCGGCTCAACATTCAAGATCCAATTTCAAAAGCTCAAATTGAAGCACTCACCCAAAATTGCGCTGAATTCGGAATCATGCTTTACGACCTCAAAAGTGAATATCAAGGAATCGTTCACATCATTGGGCCGGAGCTTGGGCTCACACTCCCCGGAACCACGATTGTTTGTGGGGATTCTCATACGTCAACGCACGGCGCCTTTGGTGCACTTGCCTTTGGAATCGGCACTTCCGAAGTGGAACATGTTTTGGCCACTCAATGCCTCGTTCAGCGCAAACCTAAAACGTTTAAAATTGAATTTAAAGGAAAACCCAAGCCTCCGGTTTCCGCGAAAGATTTGATTCTGAAGCTCATCGGTACCATCGGAACCGCAGGCGGAACCGGTTATGTTTTGGAATATGGTGGCGAAGCGATTCGCTCGCTTTCGATGGAAGGCCGGATGACTATCTGTAACATGTCAATCGAGGCCGGTGCGCGAGCAGGACTCATTGCACCCGATCAAACTACTTACGATTACTTGGCAAAAGGCAATCGGCCGTTTGCGCCGAAGAGCGAAGAATTTGATAAAGCTCTCGCCTTTTGGAAAACACTTCCGAGTGATCCCGATGCTCAATACGATCGTGAGATTACGATTGATGCTTCACAAATCGCGCCGCAAGTCACATGGGGAACCAATCCGGGAATGGTGACGGATGTGACTGGACGCGTTCCGGAACCGAACCAAGTTTCAGGTTATAGCCCAAAAGATGTGGAGCAGGCGCTCAACTACATGGGGCTTAAGCCCGGAACGCCGATGACAGAAATTAAAGTCGATATCGTTTTTATCGGAAGCTGTACCAATTCGCGAATCGAAGATTTAAGGCTCGCGGCCCAAATATTTAAAGGACGAAAAGTCGCCAAAGCAGTTCAGGTTCTGGTGGTTCCGGGTTCTCAACAAGTAAAAAAACAAGCCGAGGCGGAGGGACTGGATGAAATCTTCAAAGCCGCCGGATGCGAGTGGCGGGATTCCGGCTGCAGCATGTGTTTGGGAATGAATCCCGATCAATTAAAACTCGGGGAGCGGGCAGCTTCGACTTCGAATCGGAATTTTGAAGGCCGTCAGGGCAAAGGCGGAAGAACGCATTTGGTAAGCCCGGAAATGGCAGCGGCGGCGGCCATCGAAGGACATTTTGTGGATATTAGGAATTGGAATAGAGGATAGCTTATGGAACCGTTCAAAAGTCACCGCGGATTAGTGGTTACACTTGATACCGCGAACGTGGATACCGATCAAATCATCCCAAAACAATTCTTAAAATCGATTCATCGAACCGGTTTTGGGGAACAACTTTTTTATGATTGGCGATTCCTTGCCGACGGTACGCCAAATCCCAACTTCCCGCTCAATCAAGATAGATTCCACGGCGCTTCCATTCTCGTAACTCGAAATAACTTTGGATGCGGCTCAAGCCGGGAACATGCCGTGTGGGCCATTCAACAATATGGATTCAAAGCGGTGATCGCACCGTCTAAAGAAATTAACGGCACCAAAATTCCTGCTTTCGCGGATATTTTCCGCTCCAACAGCACCAAAAATGGATTGCTTACGGTTGAATTGAAAGAAGCTGAAGTGGAAGAAATTTTCCAAATGGTAGGCCGCTACAAGGCACTTGAGATAACGATTAACTTAGAAGAACAAAGAGTGACGCTTCATTTGCCTGAAGAAATTTCATTTCATTTTGAAATCGATCAGGCTATCAAAGACCACCTTATCCGCGGCTTAGATGAAATCAGTCAAACGCTGAAGCACCAAGAAGCCATTCAAGCGTTCGAATCGCACCATAATCCTCAGTGGTTTGTCTCATCCTGAAATAAGAAAGGCGTTACCGATTTGTCCTACGCAGCGAACTGCGTTCGACTCATGGTAACGCCTTTAAATTGTCCGAAAGTTTAATCCCGCGAAATTATTGCTGCTGCTTTTTCACGTTGGTGGCTTGCTCACCTTTCGGACCGCGGGTAATTTCAAATTCTACAGCTTCACCTTCACGCAATGTTTTGAACCCATCGCCCAAAATCGCCGAATGATGCACAAACACGTCTTTTCCACCCTCTACTGCAATAAACCCGTACCCTTTTTGATCGTTAAACCACTTCACTGTACCTTTTGCCATTTCTATTTTTTCTCCTGTGTTAAAAACCAACCTGTTCTGGCCTGACTTTCATCTTATCCCATCTCGCAAGGTAAGACTTTTATAGTGTACCCTATCTATAAAGCGAATGGAAATAAAAATAATCCTAGTTGATTAACCAAAAAGAGGAGCCATTCGAAGGTAAATGTGTGGGCCTAAAATAACAATCCCAACTCCCAAGGCTCCAATCGCGGCAATGAGAACAGCGGCGGCAGCAATATCCTTCGCGCGTTTGACGATTTTCGAATAACGCTGGCCGACCACTAAATTGGCCATAATCTCAAGCACCGTATTAAAAGCTTCGGCCACCCAAACTAAAACTATAGCAATGATAATCAAAGCAAAACTGGTTGAATCGATTCCAAGCCACCAAGCCAATTCCAAGACCAAGACCGTTGCGAACGCATGGATCCAAGCGTTTGGCTCCGTCAGAAGCATATCTTTTAGGCCGGCAAATGCGTGGGAGAAAACTTTAACCCTTGCGGTAATCGAAAATGAATTTTCCCTTTTACTCACAATATTTCCTTAAGCCTTTCAGCCGGCCGTGCCAATATGGCTTTCGCGCCTTTTTCTACAATCGGCCTTTGAATTAAGTCGGGGTATTTCGCCATCAAATCAAGAATTTGATCGTCCGAAAGATTTTTCTCCGAAAGTTTCAATTCCTGATACACGGGCTCTTTGGTACGGAGAAGTTCCTTCGCGGAAATCCCCATTTTTTTCAGGAGCTCTTTTAACTTCGGTTTTGGAATCGGATCGATATAATAATTGACGGCTTCAAAATCAACACCGCTTTCCTTCAAAGCCGTATGAACTTGCCTACAAGTGGTACAAGTGGGTTTTTCATAAATGGTAATTTGAGCCATTTTAGTCACGCCATTTAATGGAACAACCCATCGACGGATATTGCTTCGAAGCGATCGGTTTCCCCGCAGCGAGATTTTCTATCGCTTCTTTTAATTCGTGCCTTTTAACTTTACTTTCATCTTTCCAATTATCATCCAACCGGCCGTGATAAACCAACCGATGAGTAGAATCAAAAAGGTAAAGATCGGGAGTGCATTGTGCCTGAAAAGCTTTGGCGATTTCCTGCGTTTCATCCACCAAATAAGGAAAAGGAATTCCCCATTCTTTGATTTTTTCTTTCATCCGTTCCGGCGCATCTTCCGGATAACCCGGATGAATGTTGGGATTAATTCCGACCGTATTCACCCCCAACGGTGCAGCATCCTCTGCGAGCTTGATCAAACGCGGCCAAACGGCTTGAGCGTAGGGGCAATGGTTACACGTGAAAGCAATTAAGAGCCCTTTCTTACCATAGGCTTGATTGCTTTGACACGTCTTGCCATTAGGATCTTTCAGTTCAAACTCAGGCATCTCAGTACCGAGCGCGATCTTAACCGATTCAACCAACGCCATACTAAATTCTCCTTGTACTTTCCTCCCCCCTTGTGGGGGAGGACAAAGGTGGGGGATTTATTTTACCCCCCATCCTAACCTTCCCCCATAAAGGGGGAAGGAATGGTTACTCCTTTACAAATTCTAACTTCGGAAGGGATGTCAGGTCAAGTGACTTAAAACAGATCTTCATATCGCTGAGCAACTTCTCAACATTAAGACCTAATGTCCGTGACGGGTAGTAACTTAAATAACCGCTTGAGGTTTTGAACAACTTTTTT
>JACQQO010000050.1 GCA_016206955.1 Candidatus Omnitrophota bacterium | reverse complement strand
TTCACCAAAAAGGGTAAGCCGATTCATAAAGTTTCTGTCCCTGACAACATGGCGCTGCTTTCAGCAATTGTGGGTTGGGAGAATCTTTTTGCTTGGTATTGGATTAACCCTATTCGGATGCCATCCCGAGACGAAATGCAAGCTGCCTTAACGCATTCTCGTGTGGTTGGAATTAAAATCCATGCTTATTGGCATTGTCTGGATCCCGACCAGACTAAGCCGGTTTTTGAAATAGCGAGGGAGTGGAATCTGCCAATTTACTTGATCCTAAACTTTGGTTGGGATCGAAAGATCGAAACCTTGCTTCAAACATTTCCAGAGGTACAGGTAATTTTAGGTTATGCGGGTTTTCCCTATTTCGACCGGATTTGGAAAATAGTTCGAAGCCAGAACCATGTCTGGGTTGACTTAACCAGTTTTCACGTTGACGAGAACATTATTTTGGCTGCGATCCGACAGATGGGTCCCGAACGCTGCCTTTATGGGTCAGATTGCCCTTACAACTTCAGAGGTTCTCGGGGTCAGTTTGATTATGCCAAAACGCTTGACCGCATCCAAAAATTGCGACTGGGTTCCGATAAAATCGATGGTATTTTACGAGGGAACGCTCAACATTTGCTGTTTGATACAGCCATTGCACGTTAGCGAGAATTCGTGACGATTTTGAGTCTCAACTTTAGGCGGGTTGTTCTGAGGGACTTCCATCCTTCTGTGCCAAAACAATCATTTCGTGTCCACGATCGGGCCTATGTTTAAAGTGCCAAAATTGCCATTTATAGATTGCATTCCAAAGAAATGATTTTCGGGATAACAAATCAGAAATGATTGGAAATTCCCATGTTTTAAGCAATGAAGACATTTCAGTTTGCGCTTGCCGGTCGACTTCATCGGGATGCGGCGACTTTTTAATCCATGTGTAGGCACGCCTCATCATCCAAAAAACTGGATAAGTAAAGTCCCAAAAGGCAATCGGGCGTAGGGAAGCATTCACTAGCTTTTCTGCCATTTGCTCAACTGTGTACCGTCTCACATGTCCAGCACAATCATCGTCCCACCGCCATTCTCTGGGATTGCTGGGGGTAACAGCGACAAGGTAACCCCCTTGGTCGAGTAAACTCGCCATTTTGTTGATTGCCTCTTCGTCGTGTTGGAGATGCTCGAGTATATCAAGGGCAAGAATCGTTTTAAAAGTTTTCTGTTCATCAAAAAGCGATTGTTTTACTACTTCGACCGATGGGAATTTCTGGAGCCTATCGGAAGCATGTTGGATCGCAACGGCTGAAATATCAATGGCCTTTCCCGACCAACCTTTCTGAGCCAGATGCGCGCTTACATCGCCGATGCCGCAGCCAACGTCCAAGAAGGGTGGTGATAGCCAGTATTGTTCAAGCATTCGATCGATACAAAAAAGGATGTAACGTTTCAGCGGTGGAAAGTTAGCCATGTTGTAATTATGCAAAAGGAACCTCATCTTGTCAAAGGCAAATGGGGTAAAATGGTCTGTTGTAAGCCCCTAAAAGACATGATATATTCGCGCAATCATTTTACAAATGAGGTGTAAATGGCTAACCGGAATGAGAAAGTGTTCATCGTTCTTCCTGCGTATTTTGCTGCAAAGACGCTGCCCAACGTTTACCGCAAAATTCCAAAGGAATATATCGATGAAATTATCCTTGTGGACGACGCTTCCAATGACGGTATTGAACCCATTGCGAAAAGTCTCGGTATCCGCTTCTTTTGCAACAGTCAAAATCTTGGCTATGGCGGTAATTTAAAAGTATGTTTTCAAAAGGCCCTTGATTTAGGGGCTGATATTGTAATTGAACTCCATCCAGACGATCAATATGATCCCGGCGCAATTCCAGATGCCATCGATCAAGTGCGAAAAGGTTATGGCCTAGTGAGCGGCTCTCGGTTTATGAAGTTTGGCATTGCCCTCAAAAATGGGATGCCGCTTTGGAAATATGTGATTAACCAATTATCTAGACCCCTTTGCTGGCTTGCGCTGGGAGTAAATTTATCAGACTATCATTGCGGATTGAGAGCTTATCATCGACGTTTTCTGGAAGCGGTTAATTTCGTGGGAAATGATGATGATTACCTATTTGCTTTTCAAATTTTGTTTCAGGCCGTTCTCGCTAAGGTTGGGGTTAGCCA
>JACQQO010000048.1 GCA_016206955.1 Candidatus Omnitrophota bacterium | reverse complement strand
GAGTAGAATACGGTCAAGGATTTTTTTGGGGTAAGCTCGTTGAAATTCCATTCCCGCGTGATTTTTCGAAAAGCACCCCTCCACTCAAAGTTGCATAATCAACTGCTTCGTCTCCGGCCGCTTAAAAGGCATTCGATTTTCATGCGTACGATGTTGATTGAGTCCAAGTTTTTCACAATACAGATCAAATACGTGTTCGATATTGTTCCAATATTCTCCCGTTCCCTCAAATCTCTTTCCAAATTCTGACGTATACAGTTTTCCTCCTCGAGTTTGGCGAATCCTGCCCATAATTTTTTGATAGGCAAGCGGAAAATGCGAACGAATACGTGAAGCGAAAACGGCCTTCACATTTCCAGGGAGTCTCAGAAGCGTAAGACCTGCGCTCTTTCCTCCGCATTCTTTTGTGCGTTTTAAAATTTGAGGGATATCTGAGTCATTGAGTCCCGGAATCAGAGGCGCGATGTTAACCCCCACGTTGATTCCATGTTCGGAAAGAATTCGGACGGCGTCGAAGCGTCTTGAAACTGAAGCGGCGTGGGGTTCAATGAGTCGGGCGGTTGAATCGTTTAGAAACGGAATGCTCATCACAATCGAAAGATGGGTCCGTTCATAGAGCTTTTTTAAAAGTTCAAGGTCACGAATGATGAGAAAAGATTTTGTGATGATTGTAATTGGATTTCCAAATTCGAGGCAAACTTCAAGGCACCCTTTCGTCAGTTGATAATGAGCTTCTAAAGGTTGATAGCAATCCGTATCGCCCGAGAAGGTAATCAGTTCTCCTTTCCATGAAGGTTTCAAGAATGTTTTGCGTAAAAGTTCAGGTGCCCGCCTTTTAATGACGATTTTGGTTTCGAAATCTGTTCCAGCGCCAAAACCAAGATATTCGTGGGATGGACGAGCATAACAATAGGCGCACGCATGAGCGCATCCGCGATAAGGGTTAAGGCTCCATCTGAAATTTAAATCGGGCGATTTGTTTTCAGAGAGAATATTTCGCGTTTGATCTTCATAAACTTCAAGCCTTGCAGGAGGACTCATTCCCTCGAAATAGACACGGTCCAAAGATTCAAAAGGATTTGGAGGATTTTCAATTCGTTTAATGTAAACTTGGGATTTTTGCGGAATCATCGACTCTATTATACCAATGATTCAGAGTTTTAAAACCAGTCGATTCCTGCTAGAATAATGCCATTAGGATTTGAGGAATGAAGAAATTTTTATTCATCTTACTTATCGGCGTGGTAGGAGGTTCAATGGGAAACACATCTTCAGAAAAAAAAGCAGTTTTTGCAGGGGGATGCTTTTGGTGTATGCAGCCTGTCTTTGATCAAAAGAGTGGCGTTGTCTCCACGGCAGTCGGATATACCGGCGGCAAAAAAGAAAATCCTACTTATGAAGAAGTGAGCACTGGGAAGACGGGGCATATCGAAGCCATCGAAGTGACGTATGATCCTTCAAAAGTGACGTATGCCGACCTGATCGAAACTTATTGGCGAACGATCGATCCCACCGATCAAGGAGGTCAATTTTCCGATCGGGGAACTCAGTACAAGACCGCGATTTTTTACCGCGACGAAGAGGAAAAACGTATCGCACTTGAATCCAAAGAAAAACTTGCGAAATCAGGAATGTTTAAGCGCCCAATCGCCACCGAAATTATCGAAGCCTCGCCATTTTATCCTGCCGAAGGTTATCATCAGAAGTACTACCTTAAAAATTTCGATCATTATGAACGCTACAAAGTTGGTTCCGGTAGAGCTGGCTTTATTACACGTATGTGGGGAAAAGAAAAGGAGGTAGGAAAATGAATCAACTTGCCAAATATACGGATCACGCATACGCACTTATGCGTATCGTAGTTGGATTTATGTTTGCTTTTCACGGGGTGCAGAAAATTTTTGGCATTTTAAGCGAGTTTCAGCCTGCAGTGGGATCCCAAATTTGGATTGGCGGACTCATTGAGTTGATTGGCGGCTTCTTGGTGATGGTAGGATTCAAAACCCGCTGGGCGGCTTTCATCACAAGCGGCGAGATGGTCGTGGCCTATTTCCAGTTCCATTGGAAGTTCCAATTCGGCCCCGAATTTTTCCCAGCCATCAACAAGGGTGAAATGGCAGTCCTCTATTGCTTTGTTTTTCTCTTCATCGCCTGCCGCGGCGGCGTGAAATGGTGCTTGGATCAGAAAAATTAAATAATAAGCTGTGTTGCCCTCATCATGATTAAAAAAGTGTCATCTCACAAAATTTCCATCGAAACCTTTGGCTGTCAAATGAATGAATATGACAGCCAAGTGGCAAGAGGGTTTCTCGAAGCCGCGGGATTTGAGGTGATTGGAGAAGGTAATGGCAGCGACGTTTATTTGATGAACACTTGTTCTGTTCGCGAGCATGCGGAGGATAAAGTCTATAGCCGGCTTGGGAAGCTCAGCAAGATTAAGAAAACAAAACCTGAAATAATCGTTGGCTTGATGGGCTGTATGGTAGAAGAGCACAAGGAAAAACTCTTTAGGCGTTTTCCCGACCTTGATTTTATGGTTGGCACACGCAATATTAAAGAATTGCCTTCATTGATTGAAGAAGTGTTACGAACACGCAAACAAGTTGCGCAAATCAAACGAGATGGCATTTCGATTGAATATACTGATCTCATTAAACGCGACAACGCTTTTCACGCCTGGCTTCCCATCATGACGGGCTGCGATAAAGTGTGTACCTACTGCATTGTTCCAGTTACGCGCGGGAGGGAAGTGTCGATGCCGGCGCGTGAAGTATTTCGCGAAGCGAGTCGTTTGGTAAGCGAAGGAGTGAAGCACATAACGTTGTTGGGGCAGAATGTGAATTCTTATCATGGGGAGAAATCTGTGTCCTTTCCTCAACTTCTCGAAATGCTATGCCAGATTGAAAGGCTCGAACAAATTTCATTCACCACGTCACATCCTCACGACGCGACCGAGGAATTATTTCAAGTGATTGCGCGAAATCCGAAGATTTCGCGCCATTTTCATCTTCCGCTTCAATCCGGTTCCGACCGCATCTTAAAACGCATGAAACGTCTTCATACATATCAAGACTACAAAGCAAAAATCGATCGGCTGCGTGAGCTAGTTCCGGATATTTCTATCACAACGGATATGATTACCGGTTTTTCAGGTGAAACGGAGGAAGATCACAAAGCTACCAAGAGAGCACTCGAAGAAATCCGTTTTGGAGGCGCCTATCTATTTAAATATTCGCTCCGTCCGGGAACGCCTGCCGCTAAATTGCCGGATGATATTCCGATGGATGTAAAAAAACGCAGGCATCACGAACTTCTGGAAATTCAAAAGCGAATCAGCAACAAGGATTTCCCATTTGGAATTAACGCGTCCTGATAATTGGAAATTCAGATTTCTTTCCCGAATCATTCACGGCTTATTCCGCCGCTTATACAAAATCGAAATTCATGGTTTAGAACATGTACCAGAACGAGGGCCGGCCATTTTGGTAGCGAATCATCAAAGTTATCTCGACGTCCCGTTGGTTGGGCACGTCTTAATCCAGAGAAAATCGCTTCACGGTTCATATTGGGTCATCGGTAAAACCAC
The DNA here is from genome assembly GCA_016206955.1 of Candidatus Omnitrophota bacterium. Classification (GTDB taxonomy): domain Bacteria; phylum Omnitrophota; class Omnitrophia; order Omnitrophales; family Danuiimicrobiaceae; genus 01-FULL-45-10b. Next base: position 2,046 of record JACQQO010000048.1, on the reverse strand, counting down.
GTATGTGTCGCCTTATCTTCATTGGTTTTATGCCTGTTGTCCTGTCATTGTGATTAACGGGACGGTCAAAAAAACAGAATGGGCGCTTAATCAGGGATATTTTGCGACTATTTTTCCGGAAGGCCTTCATGCATGGACGAAATACAAAGCCCGTAGGAAGGGAGCAGTAATCCCGGGACTTAAGCTTGGAACCAGCGCAGCCATTTTGGGTCTGAAAACCGGTTGCCCTATTATTCCAATGGGACTGCGTGGAACGGAAGAAGCTCTTCCTCCGTTCAAATGGATTCCGAAGCGCGGAACTTTGGAAGTTCGGATCGGGAAACCGCTCTGTTTTGGGAAGCCTGAACCGGAAGAAGTCACCGAAGAAATGATCGCAGAAAAAACAAAGCTGATCATGGACCAAATCAATCAGCTTCGTTAAAGCTGTAACTATCCAACAACTTGACAGTTAGCTCCTTTTTTGATAGAAGAACTCACAAAAAGGGGACAGGCAAGATTGCCTGCCTGTCCCCTTTTTGATTTTTATAGACAGGATTGCAACTTGAAAAAACGTTTTCCCGAGTGGCTGAGGCGTGAAATTCCCGCCGGTTCCACACTTCAAACACATGAAATTCTGGCAGATTACAAATTAAATACCGTTTGTGAATCTGCCCTTTGTCCGAACCGTTTCGAGTGTTTTTCACGGCGCACAGCAACCTTCATGATTTTGGGGGATATTTGTACGCGCCGCTGCGGATTTTGCGCAATCCCGGTGGGAAAGCCAAATTTGGTAGAAGAAGATGAGCCCGAACGTGTAGCTGAAGCAGCTTTAAAATTAGGCCTTCATCATGTGGTGGTGACTTCTGTTGCTCGTGATGATCTTGAAGACGAAGGTGCGGAAGCGTTTCGCCAAACCATTGCGGCGATTCGCCGCCTGCTTCCGGACGCCACCATCGAAGTTCTAACGCCTGATTTTCACGCCAAACCCTCTTTGATTGAGCACGTATGCGACGCCCGTCCAAATGTGTTTAATCATAATTTGGAAACAGTGGAGCGTTTGACGAAACGTGTGCGGCCTCAGGCCGCTTATGCGCGCTCGCTTCAAGTTTTGAAACACATCAAGGCCTATGACCCCTCAATTGTGACGAAAAGCGGGTTGATGCTCGGCTTGGGCGAGCGGCTTGAAGAAGCGAGCGAAGCGCTTAGAGATTTAAGAGCGGTGGGTTGTGAAATTGTAACGATTGGGCAGTATTTGAAACCGAAGGAAGGGAAACTGGAAGTGGAAGAATTTGTTTCTCCGGATATCTTTGCTTTTTTTGAAGAGGAAGGACGAAAATTGGGGTTTAAAGAAGTATACTCCGGGCCGTATGTTCGGAGTTCTTATCATGCCGGGGAAACGTATCAAAGATCAAAAAAAGGGGACAGGCAAGAAGTCCTGCCCGTCCCCTTTTTTTCACGAAACGCAGCAACAACATTGGACGAGGTTTGTGATCATGGCTGAAGTGATTTTGGAACCATTTGCGGAAGGAATGGAAGAAGGAACCATTCATTATTGGTATCATGAAGAAGGCGATCATGTCGACGAGGGGTCTGATTTAGTTGAAATTATTTCTGAAGCCGGAACGTTTAAAGTGATTTCGCCTTGCTCCGGAATTTTGGGAGAAGTTTTTTTCGGCGAAGGTGATACGGTCAGTATCGGCGATATTTTGTGTGAGATTGAAGAAGGATAAAAAAAGTTTATCATGGCAGAAATTTTAAAACTTAAAAGTCCGGCAGATTTAATCGGTAAACAAGGCAATGGCGTGATCAGTTTTGGCTCCGGCCAACCGGATCTTCCTCCGCCGAAGGAAGCTTTCCAGGGAATCGATATTAAAAGGGATCTCCGATACGGTCTCATACAAGGCGAGGTAGCGCTCCGCGAAGCACTTGCCAAAGAATACGCCGGCTCCACGGCAGAAAACTTTGTCATCACGAATGGGGCTTCAGAAGCGCTCGACCTTATTTTTCGTAGTTTTGAAAAGGGAAGTAAAATTCTTCTGCCGCGGCCTTATTATTATTCGTATCCTC
>JACQQO010000053.1 GCA_016206955.1 Candidatus Omnitrophota bacterium | reverse complement strand
ATTTGGAATCGATCGGACCGATTAATGCAAGATGCACGTTCGGTGTCTTAAAAAACATTTTCGCCAAATTCTGTAAATCGACCTGATCCACAGCTTCGATTTGGCGCTTAATCTCATCAATATCCGGAAAATCCTCTCCATAAAGGACGCGCTCTCCAAACCAAAGCGCGTGATCGAGTGTATCCTCAAGGCCGAGGAGAAGCTGGCCCAAATAATAATCCTTCGCGCGCCTAAGTTCGCTTTTGGAAACGTAAGTTCGTTTCAAACGGTCCAGTTCACGCATAATCACGCGGACGGCGAGTGAACTCTTCTTGGGTTCCACGCCTGCAGAAACGGTAACGGATCCGGTATCCTCAAAAAAAGAAAGGCTCGATTTAATTTCATAAGCAAGGCCCCTCTTTTCCCTGACTTCCTCAAAAAGGCGGCTGCTCATATTCGCCCCTAAAATGATGTTGAGAATGGCGAGCTTATATCGATTCGGATCTTTACGGGAAAGCCCGTGAAAACCAAGAGCGAAATGAGTTTGTTCCGTTTTCTTTTCCAAAAATCGAAAACGGTCTCGCGCTGATGGGCGGCTTGAAACCTTCACTTGCTCAAATTGAGAAAGAGGCTTGGGAAAACGGCCGTCAAAATGACGTGCGGCAAGAGACGACAGTTCGCTATGGTCGATTTCGCCGCATGCCGTAATCAAAATATTGCGGGGGTGATAGTAGGATTTAACGTGGTGATAAAGATCTTCCCGTTTCAAACCAGATACGGATTCGATGGTTCCTGCAATCGGCCGTCCGAGCGGCTGCTTGGGCCATAAAAGCTCGCTCATCACTTCATGGACGTATTGAGCCGGCAAATCCAGATACATTTTAATTTCTTCCAAGATCACGGTTTTTTCCTTTATGAACTCCTCCGTTTTTAAAACAGCGTTGTTGGCCATATCCTGCAAAACATCAAAAGCATGTTCCAGATGAGGTTTTGGAATCTTAACGAAATAGCAAGTGCTTTCCTCGCAAGTAAAAGCATTCAAAATACCCCCGACTCCTTCAATATCCTCTTTGATTTGTTTCGTTGTACGCCGTTTAGTGCCTTTAAATAACATGTGTTCAACAAAATGAGATATTCCGCACAAATTTTTCCTTTCATACCGGGCGCCCACCCGAACCCAAATAGTAAGCCCGACCGATCCGCGGCCATCGAGGCGCTTTGAAACCATTTTTAGACCGTTGTCAAAAACTGACTGCTCATACATTCTTCTGATATCCTTTTTGTTTTAAGAAATCAAGGTAGCTTTGAAGCATAATTTCGGCCGCAATGCTATCCCGTTTTTCTTTTCGTCTGGCGCGGCTTACATCTTGTGCAATCAACGCTTTTTCTGCTTCCACGGTGGTTAAGCGCTCATCCCAAGTCACGATCGGGCAAGAGATCTCTTTTCGCAATTTTTCAATCCATGAAAAAATTTTCTCGGCCTGAATTCCAATTTTCCCTTTCATCGTTTTAGGAAGTCCGACTACGATTTTCTCAATGCGAAATTCATCAACCATATGCTTAACTTTTTTGCCCACTTCTTCATCCGTTCGCCGTTCGATAAACCCTACGGTGTGAGCCATAAAATTCAGTTCGTCACTTCGCGCCACTCCAATCCGTTTCTCGCCGATATCCAAACCCAGAAAACTCATGACCTCTTTTTGATTGCGCAAGCCAAGCGGCTGGCAAGATGAACAGCGGGATCTACTTTCCCCGGACGAATGTTCAGCTTTTCGACAATAGCGCTACCCACAATAATTCCGTCCGCTACACGGCAAATCGCTCGTGCTTGTTTCTCATTTGAAACTCCAAATCCAACCAAAACCGGGATATGAGCAAGCTGCTTGACGATCTTCAGTTTTTTTAGAAGATCACTTGGAAGTGAACGGCGCATTCCTGTCACCCCGCGTAGCGAAACATAGTAAATAAAACCATTGGAATGTTTCGAAATTTTTCGGATCCTGCTTTCCTCAGTCGTCGGCGCGACCAAATAGATGAGTGAGAGATCAGCATTTTTAAACCACGGCTCCCACATCGCGCCTTCCTCTGGCGGCAAGTCGGGAATAATCAGGCCGTCAAAACCGCTTTGTCGAAGCTGACGAACGGTTCGGCTGACGCCGTAGTGCATCATTGGATTTAAATAAGAAAAGAAAAGAACGGGGATTTGAAGACCGTTTTTTCTCAATTTCCGAATCAAACGAAACGCATCCTTCAATTGGATCCCATTTTTAATTGCTTCCGCTGAAGCAAACTGAATGGTTGGACCGTCGGCAAGCGGATCTGAAAATGGAAATCCCAATTCTAAGATGTCCACACCAGCGCTTTCCAAAGCCGGAATCAATTTCTCAGTGACAGAAAGATTCGGAAATCCCAAAGTGACATAGGCGCAAAAAAGTTTTGTCCTTAGTTTTTTGGCTTCTCTTAATTTTTGAACGAGACGGTTGTGGACAGCTTTCATTTCAGTTTTGCGCTCCGGATTACATCCAAATCTTTATCCCCACGGCCTGAAAGACAGATCACGATTTTAGAACCTCTCGGAAAATTCTTGGCGCGTTTGGCTAAATATCCAAGCGCATGAGCCGGTTCCAAAGCCGGCATAATGCCCTCAAGCAAAGTCAAAAGATGGAATCCCAAGAGCGCATCTTGATCGGTAGCCGATTCGTAGCGGACGCGGCCTGTTTCTTTTAAGAATGCGTGTTCGGGACCGACGGAAGGATAATCCAGCCCTGCGGAGATAGAATGTGCCAATTGAATTTGGCCATTTTTGTCTTGAAGGACAAAACTTTTCATTCCATGCAAAACCCCGATCGTTCCTTTGCGCAAGGATGCAGCGTGCTCGCCGGTTTGAATTCCTTTGCCAGCTGCTTCGATCCCGATTAATTTCACTTTTTCATTTAAAAAAGGATAAAACAGGCCGATGGCATTGCTGCCGCCGCCAACGCATGCAATTAAAAAATCGGGCAGCGACCGAGTTAATTTTTTGATCTGAACCTTAGTTTCCCTGCCAATGACGGCCTGAAAATCCCGGACCAACATCGGATAAGGATGCGGGCCTACGACGGAACCAAGCAAATAATGTGTCGTTTCAACATTGGTCACCCAATCTCGAATCGCTTCATTTGTAGCGTCCTTAAGCGTTTTCGATCCTGAATCGACGGGGATCACCCGTGCGCCGAGCAGGCTCATTTTGTAAACATTGAGCGCCTGACGGCGGATATCTTCTGCGCCCATGTAAACGTCGCAGGAGAGATTAAAAAGCCTTGCTGCTGTTGCAGCCGCAACGCCATGCTGCCCCGCACCGGTTTCTGCAATGACTCGCTTTTTTCCTAAGTACCGCGCTAAAAGCCCTTGTCCCACAGCGTTGTTAATTTTATGGGCCCCTGTGTGGCAAAGATCCTCCCGTTTAAGAAAAATTCTAAGATCCCGGCCCAAGGCGCGGCTTAAATTCTGAGCTTCGTATAAGGGAGTCGGCCTACCGGCATAATTGGACAGATAGTAAGCAAGTTCTTTTTGAAATTTAGAGTTGTGTTTCAGAGAAAGATAAGCGCGGGTCAATTCATCGAGTGCTTTCATCAAAGTTTCAGGAACAAAACGCCCCCCGAAAATTCCAAAATGCCCGCCCTGATCAGGCTTCGCGCTTGCTTGCTTTGTTTTACGCTCTGACCTCATCCCACCACCTGTTTGCGGCCCGAAGGGACGCTTATTGGTTCATTCGATTGATCCGCCTTCGGCGGATAAACAGGTGGTGGGATCATAAAGTGCTCACCTGCGACTGCGATACCCAACCTCTCCGCCCGTCAGTTAATTCAATCCGGTACCAATCCTGTTTTTGGTCATTGATGGACACCTCAAGCCCTTCCACCAAACGGAAGGCAATCCGGTCGCTCGTAGAAGGCCCGTATCGGACTTCAGCCTGAGTTTCGGTAACGACCCCTTGCCGTCCTAAGCCAACGTCTCCAAACTTTAAAAGCAGCGGAAGAGAGCAAAAAATGACAAGGCACAATGCCAATGCGCCCATTCTTCCGAAAACAGGCTTCTGCTTCCGAATGAGCGCAATGAGAAGACCCAGCACAAAGAAGAAATAAGCTCCCAAAGCAAGAAGCCAACACTCATTTATTGTGAAATATCCAAGGAATTCAGTTTTTTTTCTCACGAACCAATTGCGCTTATCATCGATTTTATATTCAAGCAAACCTCTCACAT
>JACQQO010000047.1 GCA_016206955.1 Candidatus Omnitrophota bacterium | reverse complement strand
GGTCTATTCTCTGTGGCACTTTCCGTTCCGTTTCCCTTTGGAGAAACGGCCCTCCGTGTTACGGAGCACTCTGCTCTTTGGAGCTCGGACTTTCCTCCCGCCAAAAATCATGGCGGGCGATCATCTCCTAAGACCTGCGTGAAAAAGAACTGGGGAAATTATATCAAAAGGAATGCGATCTTACAAATCCAAAATGGATTTAAAGCTGAATGGTTTTCTTCGCGAGAAAAACAGAAACGACTACCAACAGAATATTCGGTAGCCAAAGGGCTACGCCCGGAGGCAGATAACCATTAATAGCCATCGAACGTCCCCAAACAAAAAGGGTATAATAAATACTGACAATGGCCATGGCAATGGCAAAACTAATGACGATTTCACCCCGCCGGCTGATAATCGCGATGGGAAGCCCGATGAGAACAAAAACGATCGTTGCAAAAGAGAAAGAAATTTTCTTGTGAATTTCTGTTTCTGTCTCGCGCCTTTTTTTAGAATTCTGCTGCACTTCCATATCGGTTTTGAGCCGATACAGCAATTCGTCGATGGTCATCTCCTTTTCTTTTTTCGCAATACCTCCTCTCTGTTTGCCTACCACAATATTGCTTAAGAGAAAAGTTTTAAAATTCAATTTATATAAAACCGATGGGTCCTCTGGGTTGGGCTCATCACTGGTTCCGTTGTAAAGTTTAAGCGCAAGCGACTGCTGATCGGGGGCCGGGACCACCTCGCCCCACTCCGCCAAAATGGTCCGAGTGGGTTTGCCTTCTTGAAACTGAAAAATAGTAACGCCCTCCAATCGGCTGCCTTTAATCGCATTAATCCAGAGTGTGTAACCTTGAAAATTTTTGATAAACCGGCCCGCTTCCAAATAGGCTGACGGCCGTTTCACCACGAGTTGACGGATGAGCTGGCGGGATTGATACTCTGACTGCGGTTGAACTTGATCAATTAAAAAAAGAGAAAAAAAACTAAGCAAAAAAGCGACTAAAATAACCGGAATCACCAATTTAATCAAGTTGATTCCACTCGCTTTCATGGCGGTGATTTCGTTGTTTTGAGCAAAACCTCCAAATACTAAAAGCACGCTGGTTAATGCAGAGGTAGGAAGAATAAATCCGAAAAGACTTGGAATCATCAAAATAATTAATTTAAGAACATCAAAAATGCTGACTCCTTTATTGACTAAAAGGTCGGCTAAATCAAATAAATTGCCTACCATAAAAATGAAGGTAACAAGAAAAAACGACATCAAAAAAGGGTAAAGCAATTCGCGGAGGCAATAAGTTCGAAGGATCGTCATCGGGGAGGCTTTGTACCCGAGTGAGTCGTAAGCAAGGGCGGCATCACCATTCCCGCAGAAACAACCATTTTGATTCCGTCTTCGATGGTCAAATTGGTTTCAATCACATCTTGCTCCGGAATCATCACAAACATCCCGTTAATCGGATTGGGAGGGCTCGGCAGAAAGATAATCGCAAGATGTTTCCCGCTTCCCTTATCTTCAACTGAGTTAGTGAGAAATCCAATTGCCCACGAGCCCAGCCTCGGATATTCAATAAAAACAACGCGCTTAAACCCGAACGTTTTAGAAAGTGAGATGGTTTGAATCAACTGCTTGGCGCCATGGTAAATATTCTTGACCAGTGGAATTCGCTCCAAAACGGATTCCCAAAAATGGACAAGCGACCGGCCCAGAATGTTGGTTGTCACAGCACCGATCAAATATAAGAAAATGAGGAGCAGAATAAATCCCAGGCCGGGAATCGCGAAGCCAATCGAGCGTGTGATCAAAGGCCCAAAGAAACCATCCAATGTAAAAAACAAAAACTTAAGCGCCACATAAGTCAGCCAAAGCGGAACGACAATCAAGAGGCCCGCGATTAATTTGCCTTGAACATTTTGACGCATTCTTAAAATAAACTGGGTTTTCGTTGGTTGATTTTTTGTTTCCATTACTTATTTCCCTCAATTCATTTGCTGTCAAAATTTGGTGGGCCCGCCTGGGCTCGAACCAGGAACCAACGGATTATGAGTCCGCTGCTCTAACCATTGAGCTACGGGCCCAAGTATTCTGCTCTAGCCACTTTTCAACATTTTCAATCTTGCTTCCATTTTTTTAAGCGGAATCATGTCGCCACGCTCATCTGCAACTTGAATTCCCCTTTCATAAATTCGCTGGGCTTCTTTTTTTTCGCCCAAAGATTCAAGTGCGACACCCAAACTAAAATAGCTCGGTGAATGCTTGGGATCAACTAGAATCGCCTGCTCAAATGCTCGCCTTGCTTCTTGAAGCCGTTTCGCATCTAAAAAGGCCGAACCCAAACTGAAATACCCTAGCACATCGTTTGGATCAAGTTCGATTACTTTTTGATAACGCAAAATCCGATCTTGAATTTCCTTTTCTTGATCCCGCGCTTCTTCTTCAGGTAATTTCTGAACGGCTTGCCGTGAGGCTTGTTGCGTCTTGAGTTCGGCTTTCCAAGAAAGCCGTCTGGCTTCAGCCTGTTCTTGCTCAGCTTCGAGAATCATTCCCTTCTCGACGTAAAATCGGGAAAGATTGGTGTGGGCCATCACGTGATTGGGAGAAAGTTTCGCAAGACGTTTCATCATCTCAATTGCTTCATCCAGCCTTTCGACCTTCGCGTAAAGAACCCCCAACGTTTCGAGCGCATCCAAAAACTCCGGATCGATTGCGAGTAATTCTTCCAATTGAGAAACAGCTTGGTTCAGGTTTCCAGATCGGAAAAGGGAGAGAGCCTTTTGATAGAGGTGCTGAACTTCTTTCATGAGAAGAATCTTTAGGATTCGTCCTCAAGATGCAAAATCTTTTTTCCCTCAGGACTAATCATCGAAGGATTCCACTGAGGTTCCCATACGACTTGGACATCCACCTCTTTCACATTTGGAAGCGCAGAGATGCGGGTGCGGACCATATCCGGAATTTGCCGGGCGGAGGGACATCCCTGACTGGTCAGGGTCATCTTCACTTTGACCTCTTGACCGCCGGTTACGGCCACCTCGTAGATTAATCCCAAATCATAAACGTTGACGGGAATTTCGGGATCGTAAACCTGCTTGATCGCCTGAACCACTTCTTCTTGAGTCGCCATGAGATTAATCGCTCAGTTTAATATCCAAGAAATTTTTAAGCTTTCTCGAACGAGTGGGATGGCGGAGTTTGCGAAGGGCTTTGGCTTCAATTTGCCTCACGCGTTCCCGCGTGACATTAAAAATTTGTCCCACTTCTTCAAGCGTCCGGGAATAGCCATCGCCGATTCCGAAGCGGAGCCTTAAGACTTTCTCCTCACGCTCCGTGATCGTATTCAATACATCATCCATTTGCTCTTTGAGCATGGAATAGGCGGTGACATTCGCCGGTGAAACAGCTGATTTATCCTCGATGAAATCCCCAAAGCTCGTGTCGCCGTCATCTCCTACCGGCGTCTGCAAACTGATCGGTTCTTGGGCAATTTTGAGAATGCCTTTCACTTTTTCGATCGGCATCTTCATTACACGGGCCACTTCCTCGGGCGTAGGCTCGCGGCCGGTCTCCTGAACGAGATGGCGGGAGGCGCGGAAAAATTTATTGATGGTCTCAATCATATGGACCGGAATTCGGATCGTACGCGCTTGATCGGCAATCGAACGGGTAATCGCCTGACGGATCCACCACGTGGCGTAAGTTGAAAATTTATATCCGCGCTTGTACTCAAATTTGTCAACCGCCTTCATCAAACCAATGTTTCCTTCTTGAATGAGATCCAAAAAGGAAAGGCCCCGGTTGGTATATTTCTTGGCGATACTAACCACCAGCCTCAAATTGGCAGCCACCAAATCCTTTTTGGCATGGGAAAGTTCCCGCTCGCGCTTCTGAATTTTCTTAAAATGTTCGTAAACGGCTTCCTCGGTTTCGCTCAACTCCACCAAGATTTCTTTGTTCCGATCTACAAGCGCTCCAATTTGTCCGCCGCGGACTTTTCTGCGCCTCAGTTTTGAAATTTCTTTTCTATTTTCTTTCAGTTCTTCAAGTTTGGCTCTCAAATTGGCGATGATTTGTTCCACAATGCCAATGTTGAGATTGAACTGCTTAAGCAAGGGAACCAAATCCGCATCTTTTCTGGAGGCACGGAGTTTGCGAGTCAGCGCCTTCAGTTTATGCTTGGTAACGATGAGTTTGGACTCGTCTTCATCGATAATTGATTCGAGATTAATCTCGTCATTAATGATTTGATTGGCAAGATGAAGCACTTCGAAGCGGACGGCTCGGGTTTCATAAACGGTGGTTTTCAACTTTTCTTCGGCTTCTTCGATCCGCTTAGCCAAAGCAATTTCTTGACTGCGCGTGAGAAGCGGAATCTGTCCCATCTGACGCAGATAGGTACGGACAGGGTCATCCATCCGCACCCGTTCAAACTCTTCTACCGGTTCCTTAGACTCATCGCCGAATTCTTTCGTTTTCTTCGCGTCCCCTTTTTCGTCAAATCCTTCGCCTCGTTGGATCGAACTGGTCGTAATTTCAATGTTTTTCTCCGTCAGCGCCGTAATGACTTCTTCGATCTTTTCTGAAGCCGCGATTTCCGGAGGCAAATGATTGTTGATTTGTTCGTAGGTCAAATACCCTTGGCGTTTTCCAAGCGTAATGAGCCGTTCCAACACTTCTAGGTAATTAATGGTTGACGCCTGAGGCGGTTTCACCGTTTCGGTCGGCATGGGATTAACTTTCTCCTTCACCACTTTACTTTTCTTCTTCTTTTGCATCATGAATAAATGATCTAAGCCTCTGGTTCCCAACAACTTGCGGTCATCTATCGGGTTGGCAAAAGGAGGTATTCTAGCATAAAAATCTGGATTTGGCTAGGTTATTCCGTTTGCCCAAGGATTTCTTGATAAGCCTTCATATACTCTAAAACAAGTTCCTGATTACCGGATTCTTCCGCTTGAGAAATTTTGTTTCTCAGGCTTTTTAAACGCTGAGTTTTTTCTTGCTTTTTGAGCGTGCCAAGAAGATCTCGGAACGCCTGCTCCCGGTCTTGGCTCACGCCCCAATTGCTCATCATAAAAAGTTCGCTTGCAAATGTTTTCAACTTCTCATCCTTAATCCGATTCAGCAGCTTTAAAGCCGAAAGTTTGAGGTCATCTTGTTCTCTCGTTACTTGGCTAAGGTAATTAAATATTTCACGTGTCTTCTCCCCCAAGAAAGAATAATTGGGAAGTGATTCGGAAAACAGCCGAACATAAGGAGGATAATGAAACATTAAGCCGAGAAGCAATTTCTCAACTTGTGGTTCAGATTTTTCTTCCGGAGTTTGCGACTTCAATACGGGACGAATGGATTTCAAAGAGCCTTGCCTTGATTTTAGCTTGTTCAGTTCGGACCGAAGTGAACTTTCTTCAACTCCAAGAGTCACCGCGAGTTTCCTAAGATACCGATCTACCAGAACCGGGTTTTTAATTTTAGAAAAAGTGTCCAGAAATTCGCTTGTGATTTTTAAAAGGCCCATGGAATCAGCTTTGTTATACCGTCCCATTAACACCTGAAGCTTAAAATCGAAAACATCTTGGGCCTGTTTTAAAAGTTCTGCCATCGCCTCACGGCCTTTCGAGCGAATGAAATCATCCGGATCAAATCCTTTTGGAAGGCAAAGCACTTTGACTCCCATTCCTTCCTCCAAAAAGATTTCGAGGCCTCTCAGCGAAGCTTGTTCTCCGGCTTTATCCCCATCGAAGAGCACCACCGCTTCATCCGCGTAACGCTTCAAAACCTGAACGTGCTCTTGCGTGAGAGAGGTCCCGAGTGTCGCCACCACATTTTGAAAACCGCTCGAATAAAGGCGGATCGAGTCCAAATACCCTTCTACGATTAAAATCCGGCGAACTTCGGAAGACGCAATCGCCCGCTTCGCAAGATGAAGCGAATACATTTCTTTTCTTTTCCTGAAAATAGGGGTTTCGGGAGAATTCAGATATTTAGGCATTTCATCTCCCATCACCCGTCCCCCAAAAGCAATCACTTTTCCCTGCGCGTTCAAAATGGGAAATATGATTCGATTTCTGAATAAATCATAGGGGCTTCCCTGTGCCGAGCGCACAATCAAACCCGAACGTAAAAGTTCCTGTTCCTGAAATCCTTTTTTGGAAAGAAATTCATAAAGCGTCCTCCATTCGCCCATCGCAAAGCCGAGACTGAAAGTATTCATTTCTTCGGCTCCAAAATCACGCTTGGCCAAATATTCGCGCGCCTGTTTTCCGATCTCGGCATGTTTTAAATTCGCACGATAAAAGTCGGCGGCGGCTGAACAAATTTGATAAACCCGATCAATCAACGAGCGCTCTCGGGGTGAAGACGACTTAGGTTCAGGAAGCGTAACATGAACCCGTTCAGCCAGACGTTTGAGGGCCTCCGGAAAATTCATTTGTTCATACTTCATCAAAAACGAAAACACATCGCCGCCGACGCCACAGCCGAAACAGTGGAAAATTTGTTTGTCCGGATTCACGATAAAAGAAGGTGTTTTCTCATTGTGGAATGGACAATTGGCTTTGAAATTCCGTCCCGCCCGCTTCAGAGGAATATAAGCGGAAATAATTTCCACAATATCGTTGAGAGACTGAACCTGATCGACCACTTGATCGTGATACGCCATTTCAATTCCTTACCGAAACAAAAGGATTACTTCGAAGATAAAACCGAAGCGGCATCTCTTTGGCGCGGCTGATACCGATTCTCGGAGCGGCTTGAATGTGAAGCGCTTCTTCTTCCTTTTTTTCATCCTGTGCCACAAAAAAAGAGTCTTGAGTCAAATCAAGGCCGGAATGCTCCCGGGTAATTCCAAACGCTTGAGTCAATTTTCCGGGGCCGTTCGTCAATTGATCACGGCTTGCTCCTCCGCGCCGTTTCGTCATCACTTGAATCCCAGAAAGAGGTTCCAGCGCCCGGATTAAAACCGCACCCGGAACCCCATCGGGTTCCGTCACCAGATTAAGGCAGTGGTGATTTCCATAAGTGAAATAAACGTAACTGATCCCCGCACGCCCAAACATCACGTGGTTGCGCGGAGTAACGCCTCGATGGGCATGGCTTGCAGGATCGGATGAACCCAAATAGGCTTCGGTTTCCACAATTTTACCGCTCAAGACGCTGCCATTTTGCTTGAACACCAAGATCTTACCGATCAGCTCAAAAGCAACCACCGGCGTATTCCGCTCATAAAAAGACCGATCGAGTAAGATCATCCCAACCACCTC
>JACQQO010000045.1 GCA_016206955.1 Candidatus Omnitrophota bacterium | reverse complement strand
TTCTGTTTCAGATCCGGTTTCAAATGTGGGCCAAAATGTCGGCCCGGTTTCAAGAAGTGTTAACCAAGTTGATAGAAGTGCAGCGCTCGTTCAGCCTGATTTAAATCCCTACAATATCATCGTGCCGGAGGAATTTGGAAGTGTTGAGGAAGTTTTTCAGGGTGCTCAAAATTCTCCGCTCGTCATCCATATTCAAAACGTGCACGCCAATTACGAAGCTCAGATGAACATCAAAGGTATTTTGAATCATTTGGTTGAGGCGCATAAATTTTCTCTCATTCAATTGGAAGGCGCTGTTTCAAAGCTCGATCCTCAAATCCTTCAGCCATCATATTTAAAAGAAGCCAATTTGAAGCTCGTGGATTTTCTCATGCGTGAAGGGCGGATCACCGGCGCTGATGCATTTGCGGTAGAAACCGATAAGCCTGTTGAGCTTTACGGAATCGAAGATCAAAGCCTTTACATGGAAAATCTGAAGATGTTTAAGGCTATCTACAAGCATCAAGAAGAGCTGAAACCATATTTTGATGAGATAGATCGGTTGATTTTAAACATCGGGCCTAAGCTTTTTGATCCCGAGCTGCTTGATTTTACGAGGAAGACAGAGGAATTTTCGACCGATAAAATTGATATTCTAGATTATCTTCTTTATTTGAATGCCCTTTCCGAGCGGCACAAACTCGTTTCACTTTCCGATTTAAAACAGATGGTCCGTTATCCTAATTTGGTGAGGCTGATGAAGCTTCACGCTCTTGAATCGAAGCTGAATAAAAACGGGCTTCAGAAGGAAACCAAAGCCCTCAAACTTGAATTTGAAAAGAAAGTCCCGGCATCGCCACAAAGGGACGAACTCCTTTCCCGGCTTGATGAAAGCGTCAAAGGGATAAATCCGCGTAGTTATTTTGTGGAGCTTACGAAACTTGCGGATGAAGCCAAGATCGATTTTCTTGCTTTTCCCGCCTTTCGGATTTTTGCCGAATTCCTCATTCATCAGGATGAAATTGACCACCGCAGGCTTTTCTCGGAGCTAAAAGATTTTGAGAAATTCCTTCAGGAAAATCTCTTTACGAAAGAAGATGAGACAGCGTTTCTTGAAGTGGTCGATTTTGTGAATCTCCTGAAACAATATTTCCGCCTCGAAATGAGCCGCGAAAAAATTGCCCTTTACGTTCAAAATAAAGATCAAATTAGGCCTTCCGTTATTGCTGCGCGTTTGAGCAAGCTTGCTGCAAAATATGACGTTTCCGTAAAGTCGATAGGAGACGCGGCGAAATTGGATTCTTACATGGGCGAAGTGGAGTATTTTTATCAGCTGGTTTTAAAACGTGACGAAGTATTCACCGAAAAAATTCTAGCCCGGATGAAATCGCTCGGCCAGAACAAAACCATTCTCGTGACGGGCGGTTTTCACAAAGACGGTCTCATCGATTATTTCAGGAAGGACAATATTTCCTACGTCGTCGTCAATCCCAAAGTGGATATTAAGGAAGGCAACGAAAATTATCTCAAAGTGATGCTCGAAGACGAAGCCGTCGTCGGCAGCGTCTACGCCGGCACATTCGCGATTGAGGCGATCGAATATATCGACTCTATATTGAGGCGCTTTTCTTTACCCATCCTTGCCGTCACTGCACGGACAGGCGCCGATACGATTGCGGTGTCGCGTGCCCTTGATCGTGAGATTTCAAACGAAGAGTTCGCTAAGCGCATCAATGACATTTCACGTCAAAGACGGGCTACGGCAGGCGTTGATCTTAGAGTCGAAGTTTCGAGTGAAAATTTGGTTGACGTCGCTGCCGGACTTTTTCCCTTTGAAGGCGAGCCGCAGGGTTTGCATTTGAAAAGGCGTTATGTTGTGCCAAGCGACCGTTTCATTATCCGCGAAGAAAATCCGTTTCCCTACTCCCAATTTCCTCGATTTGGACTACCCAGAAAAGCACCGCCTGTTCCTGTGGTTGAACGTACACCGTTTGTAAATCAAGCGCGTCAAGTTCCTTTACCATCTCGCGTCGTGCCCACTGTGCCGTCGCTAGTTCCTGGCGCAGATCGTTTTGGGGTAGAAGCGAATTTTCTGTTCAATACTTTTGTGCCTCAGACCGACTTTAATCCTGAGTTAATTGAAAGGCTTGGCCGGGTTTCACCGGCGCAAGCAGGACAAATTCGCGCCGAACTTAGAAAGGGCGAGCCCTTGAGCGTTGCTTTGATTGAGCGAGTAAGTTCCAGTAGGGACATTGGCAAAGCCGTGCAGGCTGCCCTTGCCACCGGAACCCAATTTTCAGAAGATCAAGCCCGTGCGGAGAATTTTCTGAATAGCCAGAACGTTTCGCTGAAAGATGGTCCAGGGTTCTTGGCGTTTGCGATCAATACCACAGATGAGGAAGTTGCTCGTGCCGAGGTGCGTGCTGCAGAGCGCGTCCTTAAGATAAATCCAAACATGGCTCTCGCAATTTACGTACCTGAAGGTGGAAGAAGAGTCGTGCTGGAAGCTTTGAATGCGACGCCCGACGAACTCGCAACAGACGCCGTTTACAAGCGGATTCTAGTCGTTGAAGAAGGGAAAGATTTTGAGACTGCAGTGGCGAGATTTGGCAAAGATGCGGCAGCAAAAGGCGTCTGGCAGAAACATCTTGGGAGGGCGCTTGGTGTTAAACCGATGCCTATTCCTGAGTTCTCAAAGCGCATTGGACTTCGTATCCCCTCGATTGAGGCAGGCAGACAAATGAGTGAAAGAGTGCCTGGAATTACCCAAATCCTTGAAGTGAACGCGGATGACCAAGCCATTGGAAGAAACGCGGAACGTTTAGCTGCGGTGCGTTCTGTTGAAATCATGTTGCTCGGCAAAATTACCGGAATAGGTGAAGCGGTAGTGAGACAGGCAGAAGATCTGGGTTTTGCCATGCAGCACATTGGCATGAATCAGTGGCAGATTTCAAGCGCGGCGGTGCGCTTTATCGTTGAACTTCATCGGGCTGAACTTCGAATTGCCACGTCGGTTTAATTTCTCCTGACGTCCACCCTTCTTTTTTGACATAACCCATCGCAACTATTTTCTTAAGAGCTGGTGAAAACGCAGCGCTTGTGATGTAGCCCACCGTTTTGCCGTCTTGTGTAATCTGGTCGTTTTTCTTTGGGATTTTTTCACCCTCAAATTCCAATCCCATTAGCTTTTTGCTGATTCCTCCGCGAGAATCAAGCCGCGCAAGGATTTCCTGGCCGGGAAAGCAGCCTTTCGTGAAACTCACGGTTTTTTCGAGGCCAGCTTCAAGCGGAATATGTGATTCATCAAAGTCTATGCCGTAACGCGGAATTCCGGCTTCAATCCGGAGAACTTCCATAGCTTGCGCTCCAATTTGAGTTAAGCCGAAAGAAGTTCCTTTTTCCATCAACCAATTTTTGATGGAATCGGCTTGATTTTTTGGGATCAGAAGCCCATAGCCGATTTCTCCCGTGAGATTGATTCGAATGATGATGACGGGCACCCCGTTGGTGGTAATTTTGGTGTGATTAAGTATTTGGTCGGGAATGTCATTGCGAGGAGGCGTAGCCGACGAAGCAATCTCAGTGCTTGGAGATTGCTTCGCTTCGCTCGCAATGACGGTGAGGATTTCCTTTGCCTTCGGTCCATGAATTGAAATGAGTTTAAGTTCATCCGATCGATCTCTTAGTTTTACGTCTTCTGTGATAATCAATTTTTCAAGTGCTTGAATGAGTTTATCTTTCAAAACGTAATCGAGAGCAAGCCAAAAAAAGTCATCAAAGCAAAGCGCATTCATATTCGCAATGATTTTTGCCTGTGCATTCAAAAGACAAGCAGCGATTCCTTTTCCGGCAGTTAGGTTTTTGATATCGTTTGAAAGGACGTTGTGAAGAAATTGTGTGCGGTCTTCGCCGCGCACTTCAATGATACCGCGATCGGGGTGATCGAAGAGAGCGCAAGCCTTTTTTACGGCGAGGTATTCGCGGAGGATAATTTCTTGAGAATCCACGTCATTGCGAGCGAAGCGAAGCAATCTCAGGACGGGATTGCTTCGTCGCTACGCTCCTCGCAATGACGAGCGAACTCAGGATTTTTTGGTGAGGAACCGGAAATGAGAGCTTATTTAAATCCTTTTGAGTAGCCCAACGTATGTGTTTTGACCTCTTAACCCTGCCGTTTACAGCCGTCGTCAGACGAAAAGGATGGATAGTGGCATCGCGGTGAGTAAAATGATGCTCAAACGGGTTTTCTTTTTTCTCGATTTGAGCTGAGAGACCAAGCGCTTCCTTAAATTCTGCTTTGAGGGCATCTTCTAAGGTTTCCTCTTTTGCGCGGATCGTTCCCGGAATTTCCCAAAGTCCGCCCCAAATGCCGCGTTCAGGCCGTCTGCGAATCAGCAAGCGCCCATTTTTTTCGAGGATCCCCACCACCATTTCAATTTTTTTCACCCGAACGCCGTTTGATTTCACCGGCAGTTTAGATGGGTCGCCCTTTCGAAAGGCGAGGCATAGGGACTTAACCGGACAGATCGAACATTTCGGGGTTTCTGGAATACAAATGAGTGAGCC
>JACQQO010000044.1 GCA_016206955.1 Candidatus Omnitrophota bacterium | reverse complement strand
CACGCTTGAGATCGCCTTTTGATTGGGGACGATAATCACATTATTCGGAAGCGTCCGGATTCGCGTTGAGCGCCAGCCTACTTCGATCACATAACCTTCTTCTCCTGATTCGAGTTTGATAAAATCTCCGGCGCGAATGGGCCGATCAATGGTGATGTAAACCCCGGCAAAAAAGTTTGCGAGCGTATCTTGCAAGGCAAGCGCGACCGCAAGGGAGCCGATTCCCAACGAAGCTAAAGCGGGAGTGATTGAAATTCCAATTAAATCCATAAAAACGAGAAGGCCAATGCCCAGCACAGTTCCGCGGATAAGGCCTTGAAGGATGCCCTTTGGAATGAAGGCAAGTTTTTGCCCGCGGTAAGAATTGATAAATTCTTTAATGGCTTGATCCAAAAATAAAATGATGCCGGCAATAATGGTGGCTTTAGCTAAAATGTTTGAAGCTTGTTGGGTTTTGGAATCAAACGGGACAAAAAGGCCGAGGAGGTAAATCCCGCTTCCTAAAATGAGCAACGTGAGCGGAAATCTGGCCGCCTCGACGATGATTGTGACAAAAGAAAAGGTCTGGGGTTTAGATAACGAAGCGGCTTTTTTCAGGAGAAACCTTTTAACGAGATTAAGTCCGAGAACCCATAAAATGAGCCCGATGAGAGCATAAACCCAAAGAGGAATTAAAGAGAAGATTTGAGTAAAAGTTTCGTCCATAACTTATTATTTAAATCTTTTTTTAATGTATGTCAATGAATGCTTTGGGGAGCATTCGGCATCAGGGGAATTTGGAGATAAATCAGAAAGAGGGCAATCACAATCGTAATGGCGGAGACAATAAAGCCGGGCTTCAGCCAAGTCATGAAACTAATGTCTTGTTTGTATTCTTTTTCCAACATGCCCATGGCAACAATATTAGCCGTGCTGCCAATGACGGTTAAATTTCCACAAAGCGTTCCGCCAAAGAGCATACCCCACCAGAAAGGATAAGTGAAAACGCCGGATTTTTCGATGTCGGAGAGGATAGGAATAAATGTGGCGACGGCAAGCACATTATCCATAAATCCCGTCAAAAGGCTGATCGCGCCCGTAAAGGTGACCAAGAGAACCGTTGGATTTCCGCCGGCGATTGAAATCATCTCGCGCGCAATGCGTTCGGTGACGCCCGTATATTTTAAGGTACCCACGGAAGCGAAAAGCGCCATAAAAAAAGTAAGTGTCCACCAATCTACCCGGCGCGTGAAAAAATCTCGCGCCGTACTTGCATTGAGAAGAATCGCAATAGAGCCGGCAAAAAGCGCTGTGCCAAGCAGCATCGTATTTTTCTCAAGGCCCAGGGCTTCTTCAATGGCATGATGGGTAACCAAAAGACCGATCGTGCCTAAGAAAAGAACCCAGCAAACTAAGATGTCTTTTTTTCGGAAATGGACATGTGAAATTTCACTTTCTTCTTTCGTTTCTTTTTTCATTTGGTTTGCCAAGTGATGGATTTCATTCTTAAAATAAAAGAGACAAATCGGAATTGTAATTGCAATCGTAACCAAAGAAATGGGGCTTGCCCAACGCAGGAAATCGCTGAAACTTAAAGAGCCGCGGAGTGCAATCATCACTCCGATTGGATTTCCGACCGCGGTGGCGCTTGAGCCGATATTGGTGGCAAACACAATCATTAAAAGAAACGGAGTGGGATTCACATGATAGCGATTGGTTAAATGGAACATGGTCGCCATCATGAATAGAATGGAGGTGACTTCGTCTACCAAAGCGGCGGAGAGCGTTGCAAAAAGCATCAGGACAAACATCAACAGACGAGCCCGATGCCCAATTTGATCTACCACTTTTGCGATGATGTATTCGAAGAAGCGTTTTTCTTCCAAATAGCCGACGACGCACATCATTCCAACGAGAAAGAGAATAATATCTAAGCCAGCGTGTTCGATTACATGAGGAACGTCCAAAAGCCGCGTGGCAAGAAGAGTGGCGATGCCTGCGAAAGCAAACGTGACTCGAAACGGCCAATAAAAAAGGGTGCCGCAAATGATCAGCAAAAAAATGGCGGTTGAAATGACTTGATCGCGTGTAAATCCAACCTTGGCAAGAAAGAAGGACGTTCCAAGAACAATCGCAGCGAAAATGAAGGGAATTTTTAATTTTTGCATGGTTTTTGTAATTTCTTTGAACTTTTACTTGATATTCAGAGTTATGTCAACCGAATTCCACGCGCGTATTTCCACATTGATTTTGAGCTTACTTAAGCGATAAAATCATTCTTTTTACAAGCAACGAGTGCGGAGTGAGCGATGGCGCGCAAGCGAACACTTTCCCGGAAGATAAGATCCTCTACAAAAAAAACAGCCGCCCGACGCCTTTCCAGAATTCCGGTTTCGGTTGGAGCGGTGGCATTTTCGCCGGAACGAATCGAAAAAATCGTGCGTTTCCTGGATGATAAACCGTTTGAAATTTTAGGCCCTCATTTTTTTAAACCTCAAAAAGTAGTCCGGATCAACGCTTTCCTTCCGCGCGCACAGGATGCGTGGATCAAAACCTACGAGCGAGAAAAAACAATTCACCGGATGAGAAGGCTTCATCCGATGGGTTTTTTTCAAGCTGTTTTTGAAAATGTGAACGGCGTATTTTTATACAAAATTGGTTTTAAAGATGCCTCTGGCTATGTGCGGGAAGCGGAAGATCCTTATTCGCTGGCCACTGAAATTACGGATTACGATCTTTATTTGATCGGAGAAGGTACACATTTTAAAAGCTACGAAAAATTCGGCGCACATTTCAAAACCTTCCGCCATATTGAAGGCGTCCACTTTGCACTCTGGGCTCCGAACGCTAAAAGCGTAGGCGTCGTCGGCAATTTCAATCATTGGCACGTGGGTTCTCATCCGATGACTCGAATCGGCGATTCCGGGGTGTGGGGTTTATTTATCCCCGGTCTTAAAGAGCGCGAAGTTTACAAGTATGCGATTCGTTCATGGGCGGATGATGAAGTCCGCATCAAAGCCGATCCTTACGCGTTTCAAGCGGAACTCCGGCCGCGGACGGCCTCTGTGGTCTGTTCGCTTAAGCGTTACGAATGGCATGACAGCGAATGGCTTCAGAAACGCGCGGAAGCGAATTCATTCACAGCACCCATTTCCATTTATGAAGTGCATCTTGGATCTTGGCGGCGGCAAGGGCCGGGCGGGTCGGTTTTTTTAAACTACCGCGAATTAGCCCACCAACTCGTCGATTACGCAAAATCGATGGGATATACGCACATCGAACTTCTTCCGATTACGGAACATCCTCTCGATCAATCGTGGGGTTACCAAGTGACGGGATATTACGCCCCGACCAGCCGTTTTGGGAGTCCGGAGGATTTTATGTATTTTGTGGATCACTGCCATCAAAACGGCGTTGGCGTGATTTTAGATTGGGTGCCGTCCCATTTTCCGAAAGACGGACACGGCCTTGCTTATTTTGACGGGAAGCAGATTTACGCTTATGAAAGTTGGAAAAAAGGAGAACACAAAGATTGGGCTACCTTTATTTTTGATTACGGACGCAAAGAAGTCAGGAATTTTTTGATTTCCAACGCCCTTTTTTGGATTGATAAATATCATGTGGATGGACTCAGAGTCGATGCGGTTGCCTCGATGATTTATCTTGATTATTCCAAACGGGAGGGCGAATGGGAGCCCAATCAATATGGCGGCAGGGAAAATCTGGAGGCCATCAGTTTTCTGAAGAAATTTAACGAAGTGGTGCACGCACAGCATCCGGGAATTTTGACGATTGCCGAGGAATCCACCGCTTGGGGCAGCGTTTCGCGCCCCACTTATTTGGGCGGGCTTGGGTTCAGCATGAAATGGAATATGGGATGGATGAACGATACCTTGAAATATTTCTCGAAAAATCCAGTTCATCGGCGGCATCATCAAGATATGCTCACGTTTTCCATGTTGTACGCGTTTACGGAAAATTTTATCCTTCCTTTGTCGCACGATGAAGTGACGCATGGCAAGGCCTCTCTCATTTACAAGATGCCGGGAGATGACTGGCAAAGATTTGCAAACCTCAGACTTTTTCTGGGCCTCATGTACGGCCATCCGGGGAAAAAACTTTTGTTTATGGGCGCTGACTTTGCTCAAAGCCGCGAGTGGGATTCCAATCAGTCCTTGGATTGGCATTTCTTGGATTATGCGCCTCATAAACAAGTCAATCAATTCGTGAAGGATTTGAACCGTCTCTACCGCGAACATCGCGCTTTTCACGAAGTGGATTTTGAATGGCCCGGTTTTGAATGGATTGATTTTTCGGACTCCACCGCCAGCCTCTTGAGTTTTATCCGCTGGTCCAAAGACAAGCGGGATCTTCTTTTGGTCACCTGCAATATGACCCCAGTTCCTCGGATGAATTACCGAATCGGAATTCCGAAAGCAGGATTTTATGAGGAGATTTTAAATAGCGACGGCCGCGAATATGGCGGCGGTGGCATTGGGAATTCCGGAGGCGTTTGGTCTCAAGATATGCCGTGGCAGGGAAGGCCGTTTT
This sequence comes from Candidatus Omnitrophota bacterium, assembly GCA_016206955.1. Taxonomy (GTDB): domain Bacteria; phylum Omnitrophota; class Omnitrophia; order Omnitrophales; family Danuiimicrobiaceae; genus 01-FULL-45-10b. The sequence goes on along the minus strand of JACQQO010000044.1, from coordinate 11,161 downwards.
CACTTGCGCTCAATTTTCCGCCGCTTGCGGTGAATATGTTCACCTTTAAGGAAATAAGATGACCAAAGAAAAAGTGTGCCTGTGTATTCACGGGCATTTTTACCAGCCGCCGCGTGAAAATCCATGGACGGAGGAAATCGAACGTCAAGAAGGAGCCGAGCCCTATCACGATTGGAATGAAAAAATTTATCACGAGTCCTATTTGCCGAACACCGAAGCAAAAATATTAGACCGGAAAGGCAAAATCATCCAGGTCGTAGACAATTTTGAACAGATCAGTTTCAATGTCGGCCCGACGCTTCTTTCGTGGCTTGAGAAAAAACACCCGGAAACTTATCAAGCGATTGTCCGAGCGGATCACACAAGCCTATCGGCTCGTCATGGCCACGGCAACGCGATGGCCCAAGTTTACAATCACATGATCATGCCGCTCGCCAATCGCCGCGATCAAATCACGCAAGCGAAGTGGGGAATCCAGGAATTTAAATACCGCTACGGAAGAGAACCTGAAGGTATGTGGCTTCCGGAAACTGCCGCGAATGAAGAAACGCTTGAGATTTTGGCTGATGAAGGAATTAAATTTACAATCCTCGCGCCGCAGCAAGCGCAAGCGGTTAAAAATTTAGATGGCGGAAGATGGCATGATGTTTCATCCGGCGTCATTGATCCTCGAATGCCTTATCGGCTGTTTTTCGAGTCGAGTCCCCAAAAATTTATCGATCTTTTTTTCTATGACGGCCCAATTGCCAGAGAACTTTCGTTTGGAAGCCTTGCTTTTGAGGCCAAGTATTTCGCTGAGGCTTTGGATAAAGCCCACGCCAAAACAGAAGCTCATCCCCAGCTCATTCACGTGGCAACGGACGGCGAAACCTTTGGCCATCACAAGGCATTCGGCGAAAGGGCGCTGGCTTACCTATTAAATGTAGAAGCGCCCAAACGAGGGTATGCGGTCGTCAATTATGCGGAATTTTTAGAATTGCATCCCCCGCGGTTTGAAGTTCAAATCAAAGAAGGCGAAGACGGAGACGGCACGTCCTGGAGTTGCGCGCACGGCGTCAAGCGGTGGAAAGAAAATTGCGGTTGTCATACGGGAGGCCCGACAGGATGGAATCAACGCTGGCGGATGCCTTTGAGGAGATCTCTCAATTGGCTTCGCGATGAGCTTTTTAAAGTTTACGAACTTTACGGCTCAAAATACCTCAAGGATGTTTGGTCTGCGCGTAATGAATATATTGAGATGATTCTCAGCCGATCGAGTCAAACGCAATGGAAATTTTTTGAACGGCATGCGGCAAAGCCCCTCACCGAGAATGAAGTCAGCTTGAGTTTAAAGCTGCTTGAAATGGAACGTTACGCTATGCTCATGTACACGAGCTGCGGTTGGTTTTTTAACGATATTTCAGGAATTGAGACGGTTCAAATTTTGCGCTATGCCGCGCGTGCGATTGAATTGGCTGAGCAAATTACAGCTAAATCTTTTGAAGCGGAATTCATCGCGCATTTGGCGAAAGCCAAAAGCAATATGGCCGAATTCAAAACCGGCCGCGGCGTGTATCAAAAACTCGTCCGTCCAGCAAAATGTATCAATCCTTCTTGAATTCGATTTCAAAGAATAAGTGGAAACGCATTGGGCTCAAGCGCCGCGCGGGAGTGGCCACCCCGCTTTTTTCGATCTATTCAAAAAAAAGTGTCGGAATCGGCGAAATTCCCGATCTGAAACTTTTGGTGGATTGGTGCAAACAAACAAAAATGAGCATCATTCAGCTTCTTCCCCTCAACGACGCCGGTTTTGAATTCGTGCCTTATAACGCCCAAAGCGGATTTGCCCTTGATCCTATGTATTTGCGGTTGAGTGACCTTGAAGGAGTAAGTACGCGGAGTTTTCGAGATGAAATTGAATTGCTTCGCTCAACCTACGGTACCAGGTACGGCCGGGACAGGTTTTTATCGAGTAGTTCTAAAACAAACCTGTCCCGTAACGTACCTGGTACCGTAACAAGAGTCGACTACCGAATCAAAGCCGCGAAGTTGGAGTTGCTTTGGAAAGTATTCCAGAAAAATGCTGCCAAAATTCCCTCAGCTTTCAATCGTTATGTAAAACGAAATCACTCTTGGATTCTGGATTACGCTTTGTTTAAAGTTATCAAGGAAGAGCAAGGCGGAAAAAAATGGGAAGATTGGCCGCAAGATTTAAGAGAAAGAAAAAAGGAAGCGCTTGAGCGTTTTGAGCGGGAACATCGAGATCAAATCCGTTTTCAGATGTGGCTTCAGTGGCAGCTTTTTCGGCAATTTAAAGAAACTCGAAGATACGCGCGAAGCAAAAAAGTACTTCTCATGGGCGATTTGCCGTTTCTCACTGCCCGCGACTCCGCCGACGTTTGGTCGCATCCGGAGTATTTCAAATTGGATTTATCGAGCGGCGCTCCGCCGGACGCCTATTTCTTTAAAGGCCAGCGCTGGGGATCGCCGCCCTGCAATTGGGAAAAAATTGCGGCTGATTCTTACGATTACCTCATTGGTCGTTTGAAATGTGCTGAACGTTTTTACGATCTCATTCGGATGGATCATGTCGTCGGTCTTTTCCGGTTGTGGTCGATTCCGCTATCCGAACCTCTTGAAAATGGCGGGATGAACGGCTTTTTTGATCCAAGGGATGAAAGTACGTGGGAAGAACACGGCCGAAAATTACTTTCGACCGTCATTCAAAATACAAAAATGCTTGTGTGCGCGGAAGATTTGGGAACGGTTCCGGAATGTTCTTACCGAGTACTTGGAGAGTTTGCCATTCCGGGAACGGATGTTCAACGCTGGATTCGGGTTCCTGAGAATGAATATAGTTTCAAGTTGTCGGAGAACTACCGAAAAAATTCAATCGCAACGATTTCTACGCATGACACGGCTTCCTTTAATGCGTGGTGGGAGTACGAGGCGGGAACGGTCTACGGGCCGCTTTTTGAACGCACATGTAAGCAGAAGGGAATTTCATTTGAAGACATAGAGCCGAAGTTATTTGATCTTGGAAAATCAGTGCACCATCGGCTGCGCTGGCGGAAGGAAATCAGTTCGCCTGAAATTTTAAGCCGAGTTTTAAATAGAGCTGAATCTGAAATCTGGGATTTAATTGATTTGTACCGGTATTCGTTTGGTGAAAAATCAAAATTTTGGAATTACCTGAATTTGCCGGGGCGATTCGAGGAAAAAAGTTCGCCGGCGCTTGCCAAAGCCGCTTTGGAAAAAATAAGCCGTACAAATTCTATTTTTAGCATACAATTGCTTCAAGATTGGCTTGCTCTAGGGAAATTATTTAAAGAGGATTCGTGGGAAACGAGGATCAATTTTCCGGGCATTTCGGATGAAAACAATTGGACTTTGACCGTACCCGTTTCACTTGAGGAACTGAAAAAATTAGATGTTAACCAGATAATCAAAGCGATCAATACTGCAGCAAAGAGAAGCTAAGAATCTGAATTTCTGCAAAATAAGCGAACTTCCTCCCCCTTAATGGGGGAGGACAGAGGTGGGGGTAAATATCTTCGAAGCAATCCCCCCCATCCTAACCTTCCCCCACAAGGGGGGAAGGGATGGCATTAAGAAATGGAGGAATTTATGGCGTCAAAACAATCGGCATTGAATGTGGCAGGCGTGATTTTTTTATTGATGGCTGTTGTTCACGTGGTGAGATTCATTTTTCGAACCGACATTGTGGTCGGTACTTTTACGGTTCCCCATTGGTACAGTTTAGTGGCGGCAGCCGTCGCTTTTTTGCTTTCCTTATGGATGTTTAAATCCTTAAAGTAGTGGAAAAAGGGGACAGGTACAACAAGGCCACGTCGTACCTGTCCCCTTTTTCTGGTGTTAACGGAGTTGACAAGAGTGGCGTATTAAGCCATCATCATTTAGATTTTTAAGGAGTTTTCATGGTTAAAAAAGTGCTTGTGATTTTGGCGGAGGGGTTCGAAGAAATCGAAGCCATTACCCCAGTCGATGTCTTAAGGAGAGCAGGTGTGGAAGTAACCCTTGCCGGTCTTTCCGCAAGGACCGTATCGGGTGCCCACGGAGTCAAATTTCAAGCGGATGTCACTTTAGATGAATACCGGGATTTGCCGGATGCAATTATACTTCCCGGTGGTATGCCGGGTGCGCAAAATTTGGCCGAATCCAAAAAAGTGGCGGAATTGATCAAGAAAATGAACGCTCAAAAGAAAGTTGTGGGTGCGATCTGCGCTGCTCCAGCTCTCGCGCTTGCTCCTACCGGAATTTTGGACGGCAAGCGAGCCACGTGTTATCCCGGATTCGAGAAGAATTTTTCATCCGCCATTACCTTTTCCAAAGACCGCGTCGTTCGCGACGGGAATATAATTACAAGCCGCGGCCCCGGTTCTGCTTTGGAATTTGCTTTGGAATTGGTTGAGCAATTGGTAGGATGCGAGAAGGCCAAAAAGTTGAGCGAAGCAATGCTTTTAAAAACGTAAACACAAATGTCCCAAATGAACCGCATTTTGAAAACCATTTTTCAATCCCTTATTGGAACCGTTCTTCTTTTCATCTCTTTAGAAGGAGCCTTTTATCTTGTGGGCGCACCTTCTGGAGCAAGCCGATTTGCCGAAAGCGTGATCATTCGAGAACATCTGAGCCCTAAAAAATCGAAAGACGAATTCAGAATTTTTACCTACGGTGAATCCACGATGTACGGAGCACATTACGGTGCTGTCTCGAGCCCAGCCCGATGGCTTGAAATTTATTTAAAGGATTTTTTACCAAATCAAAAGATTGATGTGGTAAATTTCGCGCGGCTTGGCTGTGGAAGTTATTTTATCTATAACACGTTTAAGCAAACGCTTGCCTACAAGCCTGATCTTGCGATTTTTTATTTGGGACACAACGGGTTTTTACCCGGTAATCGTAAGGACGAGGTAAAGCTTGAAGAATCTACCTTCGGTGCTTATCTTCGGCGCCTCATACAAAAAAGCCGCTTTTTCTCAGCTGTTTATCGGAGTTGGATCAAGCTCTCAATCCAATTTAAAACGGGTTCAAATAAGGAATCCGATTTGAATGCCATTGAAACAGAGCCTTCAACGTTTAAACCCGAGGATGTTATCACGAAGGACAATCCTGTTTATTGGGAAAACATCGAATTTTCTAAGCAAAACATATGGAGAATTTTGGAGTTAGCCAAAGAAAATGGAATTCATGTTTTATTTTTAAAGCCGGTTTGCAACCTCAAGGATTTTTCACCCAATCACTCGGTTCACACGAAGGAACTGACTAAGCGGGAGTTGGTCGAATGGGAGAAATGGTATGCCAACGGAAAATTTGAACAGAATGAAGGGCATACGGTTAATGCATTGGAATTTTACCGCAAGGCTTACGCTGTCGATCCGACTTACGCCGATCTCGCCTTTCGTTTGGGAGAAACCTATTTTCAATTGGGCGATTACAGAACCGCCCGCAGATATTTTGAAGAAGCGCGCGATCATGACGCCGTGATTAACCGGGCGACCGACGATGTCCTGAAAATATTTGAGGAATTTCAAAAGACCGAAGATCTTCAGTTAATTGACACCAAAAAAATCCTGGCAGAGGAAGCAAAGGAAGGAATTTTGGGCGAACCCGTGATTGAAGATAATGTTCATTTTTCGTTGAAAGGACATTTTCTGGTGGGACGGGCACTCGCTAACGAGATGGCCGGGCGGAATTGGATTGCCCCGAAGGAGCAGTGGAGATTTGAACGAGAGCGTTCCCACGAGGAGATTGCAAATCAAATGGGAATTAATCAGGATCTTTTGATTTCAGCTTATTTAAAAAGCATCGTCTATTTCGGCAGCCGGTTGGAAAACCGGATTCGTTTCGCGCAAAAAGTATTAGAACTCGATCCAAAAAATTCAGAAGCGCTTCGCCATCTGGCTTGGGCCTATTGGCTGAATGGCCAGTACGCTCAAGCACTTGAGATTTACAAAGAACTTGAGCGAGTCGATCCGGACTCCCTCTCCGAAGTTTTTAAGTTACGGCCGAAAATCAAAAAGGCCTATCGAAATGTCCGTATGCCTCCAACGCCCATTTCAATTTATTAAGGAGTGCTGTTGGAAGATCCATGACTCTCTCATTAAAAGAAGTGCCGTTATTTCAGGGATTATCTGAAGGTGAGCTTAACTCGATTAAGACTTGCCTGAGGGAAAAGTCGTTTGAAAAAGGGGAAATCCTTTTTTATGAGGGAAAATGCTGCGAACGGGTCTTTATTGTTCAATCCGGGCGCGTCAAACTTTATCGGACGGCTTCTTCCGGCCGGGAACAAATCTTAGAAACCCTTGGACCGGGAGATAGCTGCGCGTGTAATCCCGGATCTTCAACTTGGGCGTGCGCTTCCACAGCAGAAGCGATGACGCCTGCCGCCGTGTGGTTTATCTCCCGCAATGATTACGTCCGAATGGTGAATACGAGTTCGAAAATTAGCCACACTCTCAATCGGCTTTTTGCCGAAAAATTAAAAAGCTTCGGTTCTTTGATTGAAGAAGTGTCCTTGAAAGATGTCAAGAAACGTTTGATTAAATTTCTTCTCGATATGCTGGCTGAAACCACTCATAAGTCCGGCGAGGAAAGTGTTCTCTTGATTCCCTTCACTCGCGAAGAAATCGCCCAAAGAATCGGCACCGCCCGCGAAACCGTTGCCCGATATTTGTATCAGCTCAAACGGGCAAAGCTCATCGATATCAAGCCCAAGCAAATCATCGTCCGCAATAAAGAAGGCTTAGAAAAACTTCTCTTGTAAATCCTATCTATTTTTTTCCATTCATTTTCCACTTTGTGTGACGTTCGTCACAGACCTTTTGGCGTGTCCTTTGTATCTTATTTTACAAAGGAGGGACTCAATTGGGACAAAAGCAAGCGCATTTGAATACGATAGCGGAGTTTCTTGAGGAAGATCACGAAGAAATTCTTCAACGGACGAATCGGCTGAATGACATTCTCACCAACCTTCGGTATGAAGGAAAACCTTCCCTCGGAAAGAATTTAAAGGAAGTCCGGGAAACAATTCAATTTTTTAATCAAGAGGTCATTCAACACGTCAAACTCGAGGATGAAACTATTTTCCCATTTCTGGAAACCCACATTCCTAAATTGGAATCTGTGATTCATTTGCTTCATGCAGAGCACGAAGGTTTCAAACGAAATTTGAAGAGCTTCGAGTCTTTAGTGAAAGAACTAGAAAAAAACTCAAGCGAACCGAATCACGGGAAAACGTTGGAAAAGATTAGGGAGCTCGGAACCTACCTAGTTTATTCGATCCGCAACCACATGCAAGCTGAGGATGAGAGTGTTTATAAATTGATCGATCAAGAGCTTCGGCCAAATGAGAAGCAAGAATTGATGAAACGGATGAAAAAAGGAAGTTAAACGGCAGGGCGAAGGCAGGGAGGAGAACATGCAACTGAAACAAATGGTCAAGTCGAAACAAAAAGGACAGAATCAAAAAGTTTATCTCGAATACTACGGCCCCTCAGCTCAGGCGGTTTGCATCGCAGGGACGTTTAACAATTGGAACCAAGAAACATGTCGTCTCAAAAATATGGGACATGGAAAGTGGCAGACCACCCTTTCACTTGCTCCGGGACGCTATGAATATTTGTATGTGGTCGACGGAGCTTGGCAATGCGATCCCCAATCGAAGGAATGCGTGCCGAATCCGTTTGGTTCTTGGAATTGCGTTCTAAACGTTGCTTAGAACGCCTCACAAAACATGATTGACGTTAGTTATCTGTACAGTGGGACGCAGTCTGTGTCCGTTCCTCATCGCTATGGGGTTGCCACAAGTTCGAGTGGAGGGTCGGACGAGCGGCCGTATGAAGTTCCTCCCTCTGCCTCCCAAAGACGCCCCATTGTAGTTTGGAATATCACTCGGATGTGCAATCTCAAATGTCTACATTGCTATAGCGATTCCGAGCGCAAGCATTACGAAGGTGAACTTACCAAAGAAGAAGCGAAAACCGTCATTGATGACCTTGCTTCTTTCCAAGTTCCGGCCGTTCTTTTCTCGGGCGGTGAGCCACTTTTGAGACCAGATTTGATGGAGCTTGCGGAATATGCTCGTGACGCTGGCCTTCGCACAACTCTTTCCACCAACGGAACATTCATCAACGAAAAAGTGGCCTTGCAGATTAAGCAAGCCGGTTTTTCCTATGTGGGCGTCAGTTTGGATGGAGTCAATTCCATTCACGATCACTTCCGCGGCGTGGAAGGGGCCTTTCGTAAAACGCTTGCGGGGATCCGACATCTGATCGCGATCGGGCAAAAAACAGGTCTCCGCCTTACGCTTACGGATTACACAATCAATCAGATCGATCTTCTTTTCGATTTGATTGAACGAGAGGGTATTCACCGAGTGTGTTTTTATCATCTTGTGCCGAGCGGAAGGGGAAAAGAAATCTTTGACATTAATCCCGAAAAAACCCGCCGAGGAATCGACCGCATCCTGAAGCGGACGGAATTGATTCTCAAAAGCGGATATCCGCTTGAAGTGCTGACGGTCGACAATCATGCTGACGGGCCGTACATTTATCTCAAGTTGAGGGAATACGGGGATGAGCGCGCTGAAAAAGTTTACGAAAGACTTTGCTGGAACGGAGGCGGACTTTATTCCTCAGGGATCGGCATTGCGTGCATCGACTCAAAAGGCGATGTTCATCCGGATCAATTTTGGACCGAGACCTCGCTGGGGAATGTGCGCGAGAAGAGATTCAGCGAAATTTGGACTGATCCCAGGGATCCATTGCTCCGAAAATTGAGAGACCGAAAAAATTATATTTACGGCCGCTGCCGCGCCTGCCGATTTTTTGACGCCTGCGGCGGAGCGCTCCGCATCCGCTCTAAAATGGTCACGGGCGATTCGTGGGGGCCGGATCCCGCTTGCTACCTCACAAATCAAGAAGTCGGAGTGTTTGGAGAATAATGGTCGAGCCTTCTCAAGTACCGGAACTTCGATTTATTTTTTGGGAAGTGACTGTTGCCTGCAATTTGGAATGCATTCACTGCCGCAGACTTGAAGTCAGCAAATTCTTATCCCAAAGCGATCTCTCAACTACAGAAGCTATCCAGTTTATCGAAAGTTTAGCCCGAGATTTTAATCCAAAACCGGTTCTTGTTTTTAGTGGAGGCGAACCTTTGGCGCGGCCAGACCTTTTTGATCTCATCCGTTTTGCCCACTGGAATGAAGTGCCCGTTGCCCTCGCGACCAACGGGACGCTTGTAAGCCAATATTTGGCGAAAGAGATTGTTCATTCCGGAATTCGCCGCGTTTCGATCAGTTTGGATGGCGCCACTCCTCAGACGCATGACCGGTTCCGAAATATGAACGGTTCTTTTGAAAAAGCAGTTTCTGGTTTTCGTCATTTGAAATCATTTGGGATGTCGATGCAGATGAATGCCACACTCACGCGGCACAATATTCATGAACTTGAAGCGATTTATAAACTTAGTCTCGACCTGGGCGCGGAAAGTCTTCATTATTTTTTGCTCGTTCCGGTGGGCTGCGGCCTTGAGATTAAGGAAGAATATCAATTGACGCCGGAGGAATACGAGAAAGCCCTTCTCAATATCCATGGATTTGCTTCGGAGAAGAAGATTCATATCCGGCCGATTTGCGCCCCTCATTATTTTAGGATTTTGGCGCAGAAAAGAAATTCCTCCCCCCTTGTGGGGGAGGACAAAGGTGGGGGGAAATCCCCCCATCCTAACCTTCCCCCACGGAGGGGGGAAGGAATATCGCTAAACCAACTCACCAAAGGCTGCCTCGCCGGCACCAGGATTTGTTTTGTTTCCCACAAAGGCGAAGTGTTTCCCTGCGGTTACCTTCCGATAAGCTCGGGAAAAGTCCAAAATCAGGGGCTTAAAGAAATTTGGGAAACTTCCCCCATCTTTTACCAGCTGCGCGATCCGGGCTTTCTTGGCGGCAAATGCGGGGTTTGCGAGTTTAAGCGGATTTGCTCCGGCTGCCGGGCGCGGGCCTATGAAGAGGAAGGTAATTTTCTCGCCGAGGAGCCCAACTGCCTTTACGAGCCACGGAAAAAAGTTTCAACCAATTGAACGGAGGTTTTACGATGAACGTTCTGAACCCACCACTTCTTTTCTCGATGCCGGGGCCTTTGGAACTGGCGTTAATTTTTCTTGTTATCCTGCTTCTTTTTGGAGCAAGGAGGTTGCCCGAAATGGCAAAGGGACTCGGGCAGGCAATCAAGGAGTTTAAAAAAGCCATTTCTGGATCTGACAAAGAGTCGGGAGAAAAGCAAAAATAGAAATGTGACACACGTCACAGACAAAAAGGATGCGGATCTGAATAATCCCTCGTTTTAAATGCCATATGGGTGAAACGAATCGTGCTATGTCTTTAAGGTTAAGATCGATCGTTTTCGTTGGGATGGTCTCGCTTGCCTCACTTCTTTCTTTTTTCATCTTGGCCTATGGTCAACTGCAATTATCCATTCCAGAAAAGCCATCTCTCACGAAAACACTTTTTGCAAGGGGAGAAGCGCTTTATCAAAAACAGTGTGCAAGCTGCCATGGTCTCTTGGGTGCTGGTGATGGAAAGGCCGCCTATCTTTTGTACCCGAAACCGCGGGATTTCACGCGCGGCGAATTTCGCCTGATCTCAACCAATGATATGAACGCGAGAGATGAAGATTTATTTAAGGTGATCACGCGCGGCATGCCGGGCTCGGCGATGCCGCCTTGGGAGTTTTTGGCGCCGGAAGATCGTTGGAGCTTGGTTTATTACGTTCGATATTTGATACAACTGGGCAAGAAACGAGCGAAAGGTGAAATGACAGACGAGGTGATTCAGAAGGGATTGTCTTGGAGCCAAAAGCAGAAGCTTGCCAAGGTCGAAATTGATCCCGAAGCCGTCATCAAAGTTTCCGAGGAACCATCCATCACACAAGAAAGTCTTGCACGCGGACAAGAGTTGTTCGTGAAAGCATGCGCTTCTTGTCATGGACCTCAAGGAAGGGGTGATGGACAGCAGATCATGCAGGACGGGCTTGGGTTTCCATTGAAACCACGCGACCTTACGGCAGGAATTTTTAAAGGCGCTTCAAGTTCTGAGGAATTGTACTACCGGATTGCCGCTGGTTTGCCCGGCTCGCCCATGCCGAGCTATCAAGCAGCGTTGACT
>JACQQO010000054.1 GCA_016206955.1 Candidatus Omnitrophota bacterium | reverse complement strand
GTTTGATTTGGAATACTGAAAATTATCTACTTTTGACAAAAACTATATTTAAATTAAAACATATTCCGTCTTCCTCCTCGCTTTAATTGCAGAGCTTTTCTTTGCTTTTCTGAACCGATTCGTTTGGAAACCTAATCAAGCCCCAAAAGAAAAAGCCGAATCCTCGGCATTCGTCCAAGATCTTTTCTACGGCACGATTGGGGTAGCAATCCTAGGTCTTGTCCTCGTCATCTATTCGCTTGGAATGAAGAGCGCACTCGAAATCCAGTTTACGTTTCTTTTGGTGGCTTTAGCAGGAGCCGGCTTGGTAGAAGTTTTGAAATTGAAAGTGACTGGAAAACATCTTACCGCTCAAGAGGTATTTCAAAATATGCTCGCAAGCGGACTTCTGGCAGCCGCTTCAAGTCGGGCTGAAGTTTTGCAGGCGCCTGCGACATGGGGCGGGTTACTCGTTTTTAGCAAGTCAGTCGCTGCCATTACCTTTCTGATTTATCACGTGTCCAATTTCGTTTCGCTCGTCCGGCACGGGAAACATTTGAGGCCGGTGACTGCAACCATGATTGTTGGCGTGCCGTATCTCTTTGGCTGGATTTTGCTTCTTGAAAACCAGGCGATGCTTCAAACGTTTGTCAACGCAATGACTGGCGGCCTTCTAAGCGCTTGGCCTAGTGTGCGCGAAATCGTCGGCCGCTTAATCATTGTCTTTTGTTTTAATGAAGCTGTTATCAACTTGATCAGTCTTGCCACCAAAGATCGGCTCGTTCAAGGAGTCAAAGCCCATCTGTTTACTTTATTTGTCTCCTTCAGTGTGGTCTTGTCTCCTGAGATTGCGGATTTGGGGTCGATCGCCTGGGTCGGAACTCTGCCGATTGCCCTTCGCGGCGTCATTGCCGTTATCACGACCATGCTTTCCTATGCCGGTCTTTGGGGCGAAGTGTATTTAATCACCGGCATTGTGCTGGATGGGATGCGTTTGGCCGCGCCCTCGTTTGAAACCATTTCCAAAAATATTTTAACCGGAATGCGAAAGGGAATCTGGTACAGCGCAATCTTAATGGGACTGATGTATCTCCTGACCATGATTTTGAGTCTGCCGCTGTCTCAATTGGTTATGAAAGCGGTTCCACTTGTGATTGGAGTTTTGGCCGGCGCCGCCATCTTTCCGCTCCTCAAGACCATTATCGAAACTTTTGACGGCAGTGTTCCATTTTTCCAAAGAATGGCGTTTAGTTACCGCGACCGAATTTTATATTTGAGAGGGGCCGTCATTGGATTTGGGTTTTCTTATATGGTTCAGCATCATCTCTTTGAATGGCAGATGCCGCCAAGGATTCTATTTGGTCTTGTGATCGGGTTGATTGCTTCCGGCGGAATCAGCGTGTTAAGAGATGCGATCTATGCCATCCAAGGGCAGGGGCGGATTCAATCTTGGAGGCTTTATTTGATTGATTCGTTCTTGGGGATGTTTGTGGGAAGTGCAGGGGCATTTTATTTGGATTCTTCTCAAGTTCCGGTCGTCATTGAAAAGTTCAAGCTCTATACGACTGCTGGTTTCCCGGCCGTCGATTACATCACTTATCCGCTTGTCAACAAATGGGGACGCATTGATTTAGGGACTTATACGGGCGGGGCAAAGCTTTTATTTCAAGAGTCATTAGCTGGGGTAATTAACTGGTCGATTGCCGCGTGGCTTTTCGCCATCAACAAAGTTCTTTTGCAAGCCTGCTTTGAAAAAAATACGTCGCCGATTAAATTTTTCTTCTCGAAAGCCGGTTTTGTCGAGCTGATGAACCACATGCTGTATGTGCTGCGGTGGGGTTTGTGGATGTCGCCGATCATCTTCACGTTCTTACGGATGATGCCGCATGCCACTTGGTACAACCAAGACGGCGCTATCCGAACGTTCGTTACCATCTTTAACAGTGCGACGATGTCGCCTGAAACGTTTCAAAGATGGAGTTTGGAAGTTTTTGTGTGGGTTCTCGCTTTTGATTTCTTCCGTGTTTTGATTTGGATGGATCACATGGGACTTCGCGTAGCTACGCTTGTCAATTTAAGTTTTATTGGAATGGACAGGCTTGATGAAAAGCTCGCGAAGTTCATTGGGCCGGGAGCTTCCGCCCAGAGGTATATTCCGGAGGCGGTGAAGCGCTTCACGACTTGGGGGCCGCTCCTTATTCCTTTTTATCTTCCCCGAGGAGAAGCATGGGACTATGCTTGGAATACCTCCGAGGCGATTCAAAATGCGTCGAAGAGCGGCCTTGTTTCATTTCTTCAGTCACTTCCTTTGACCGGCTTGGCGCTTGTCGTCGGCCTTTCTATTTTGGTTTCCAGCGTTTTTTCCTTCGGAATTCGTGCCTTAATTCGCCGATCGGAAAGACGGCGCCAAAAAACATATGAAATGCGCAATCATGAATACCGGGTTTGTGTCAAGGAAACCGGAGAAGTTTATAGCGAAGTCATCCATAAAGAATGGTTTGATGTCACCCGCCGCGCTTACGATCTGATTGATCCCTCCGGAAGGATTCTTTTTGTGGTCGATTCTTCCCAAGCGCCGGAAAGCATGAATCGTTATTGGCCCGTG
>JACQQO010000043.1 GCA_016206955.1 Candidatus Omnitrophota bacterium | reverse complement strand
TTTTTTGAGGATACCGGATCCGTTACCGTTTCTGCAGGCGTGGAACCCAAGAAGAGTTCACTCGCCGTCCGCGTGATTATGCGTGAACTGGACCATTTGAAACGAACTTACGTTTCTAAAAGCGAACTTAGGCGCGCGAAGGATTATTATTTGGGCCAGCTTCTCCTCGGCCTTGAAGATACGCTCGACCATGCTCTTTGGTTTGGAGAGCGCGTCCTTTATGGAGAGGATGTTCCGGATCTTGAGGAGATTAAGCGCCAAATCGAAGCTGTGGATCAGGGCGATTTACAGAATTTGGCGAAAAGGTTTTTTAAGACACCGAACGTGCATCTTGCATTAATCGGTCCGATCGATTCCAAATTCGAGAAAAGGCTGAAAGCAGAGTGTGTTTGTCCATGAACACGCGAAAAAAATTAATCGCACCCAGTATTCTATCGGCCGATTTCAGCCGCCTTCGGGATGAAATTTCAGCGGTCGATCAAGGTAATTGTGATTTGATTCATGTGGATGTGATGGACGGCCATTTTGTTCCCAATTTAACGATTGGGCCTCCCGTCATTCGATGGATTCGCAAAGCCACGAAACTTCCTCTTGATGTTCATCTCATGATTGAGGAACCGATTCGTTCTTTAAAAGAATTTCGCGAAGCAGGTTCCGATTGGATCACCATTCACGTGGAAGCTTGCCGCGATGTGCGAAAAACGATTGCCGAAGTTCGCGCGCTTGGCGCAAAGTCAGGGATATCGCTCCGGCCTAAAACCGATCTTTCTCTGGTCGAGCCTTATCTCAGTTTGGTTGATTTGGTTTTGATTATGACGGTTGAACCCGGCTTTGGAGGACAAGTGTTTATACCGGAAATGCTTGCGAAAGTTCGGACCTTAAGACCGCGTTTTGACGGCCTCATTTCGGTCGACGGCGGAATTAATTTGGAAACCGGCCGCCAAGCTGCCCAAGAGGGCGCCGATGTGTTTGTAGCAGGATCAGCCATTTTCAGAGAGCGGGACAGGAAGGCATATATCTCTCAATTACGTCAGGCCATTTCATAAGACACTTCTCATGGATCTTGCATTCCTTAGAAATTTCTCGATCATCGCGCATATCGACCATGGAAAATCCACCTTGGCAGACCGCTTTCTTTTGGAAACCCATGCGATTTCCCAGCGCGAGTTTCATGACCAATTTTTAGACGATATGGAACTCGAACGCGAGCGGGGAATTACGATCAAAGCGCGGGCGGTTCGGATTCGCTACAAGGATTATTTTCTCAATTTGATTGATACCCCCGGGCATGTGGATTTCACGTACGAAGTTTCAAAAAGCTTGGCGGCTTGTGAAGGCGTTTTGCTTTTGGTGGACGCCGCACAAGGCGTAGAAGCTCAAACGGTCAGCAATTATTATTTGGCGCGCGAGCGCCATATGATGATGATTCCGATTATCACCAAAACTGATTTGTCGAATGCCGATGTGCCGCGCGTGCGCCGCGAAATTTCACATATGCTTCAAATCGATGAATCCAAAATCTTATTGGCAAGCGCTAAAAAAGGGGAAGGCATCACCGCCATTATGGATGCCATCATTGAGCGGATTCCTCATCCGAAGGGAAATCCCGCATCGCCGCTTAAAGCCCTCATTTTTGATTCGAAATACGATCCTTATAAAGGCGTTGTGACTTATATTCGTGTGATGGATGGGCGAGTGAAAAAAGGAGACAAAATCAAATTGATGCAGACGGGCTACGATTATGAGGTAGAAGAACTCGGCGTTTTTACGCCTCATGAACTCGCTGTTTCTGAATTGGGAGCAGGCGAAGTGGGATATTTATATTCCAATATTAAAGAGGTATCACATGTTCGAATCGGCGATACCGTAACACTCGCAGATGATCCCGCTGAAGCACCACTTCCTGGTTATGAACCGGTGAAACCGATGGTCTTTTGCGGTCTTTATCCGGTGAATGCCAAAGATTACTCGGCTTTACGGGAGGCACTCGGAAAATTAAAATTAAACGACGCTTCCTTTGTGTACGAAGCAGAAAATTCGGCGTCGCTTGGTTTTGGATTTCGCGCTGGCTTTTTAGGACTTCTACACATGGATATCATTCACGAACGTTTGGAGCGCGAGTTTGATTTATCGCTTCTCGTGACTGCGCCCAACGTGGTGTACCGGATCGTCAAAACGGATGATACCGAACTGATGATCGATAATCCCACTAAGTTGCCGCCCCCAACGGCCATTCGGTCGTTTGAGGAGCCTTATATTGATGCGCGGCTCCTCATTCCTGCCAATGCACTCGGTCCTATTATGAAATTATGCCAAGACAGGCGTGGAATTTACGTGAGCACGGAATATTTGGATCCTGAGCGCGTTGCATTGATTTATCAAATGCCGTTTGCAGAAATTGTGCTTGATTTTTATGATAAAATTAAATCCATCACAAGCGGCTACGGCTCTCTCAATTATGAATTTATCGGATTTCAGCCGTCTGAACTCGTAAAGATGGATATTTTGATCAATGGAAATCCCGTGGATGCGCTTTCCTTAATTACGGTACGCGAGAAAGCTTACGTGCGTGGAAGGATGCTTGTAGAAAAATTAAAAGACGTGATTCCTCGTCAGCTTTTTGAAGTCGTGATTCAAGCAGCCATCGGTTCTAAAATCATCGCACGCGATTCTTTGCGGCCGCTTGGAAAAAATGTCACGGCAAAATGCTACGGCGGA
>JACQQO010000046.1 GCA_016206955.1 Candidatus Omnitrophota bacterium | reverse complement strand
TCGTATTCTCGGTAAAACCGGCCTTCAAGTTTCCGAGCTTGGATTTGGCTGCTGGGCCATCGGAGGCACAAGTTACGGCCCAACCGATGATCGAGAGTCTTTGAAGGCACTTGCCTATGCTTATGAGCAAGGCATTAATTTTTTTGACACGGCCGACACTTATGGCCATGGGCATAGCGAAGAGCTACTTGGCAGAACGTTTCGGGAAAGTTCAAAGCGTCTTCAGATCATCATTGCTTCCAAAGTGGGATGGGATTTTTATCACGGCGGCAGCAAGAAAAATTTTGAGCCCGATTACATTCGCTTTGCCTGCGGTGAATCGTTAAGGCGTCTCGAAACCGATTACATTGATCTTTATCAGCTTCATAATCCAAAACTTGAGATGATTGAAGAAGGAAGCATCTTCAAAGTTTTAGCTCAGCTGAAGAAAGAAGGCAAAATTCGGCATTGGGGCGTTTCGATCTATTTGGCTAAAGAAGGTGCTGCCGTGATCCAAGACGGGTCGTCGGAAACGATTCAAGCCATATACAATTTAATTGATCAGCGGATTCGGCAGGAACTCATGCCCCTTTGCGAAGAACATGAGATTGGGCTGATCGCTCGAGAGCCGCTTTATTGCGGGCTTCTCACGGGAAAGTATACCGCTGAATCTTCGTTCACAAAAGACGATCACAGAAACCGCTGGATGAAGGAAAAATATTTGATGGACCTTAAAAAGATTGAACGAATTAAATCGGTGCTCAACGGTACCAGGTACGTTACGGGACAGGTTCACAGAAAAAAACATGTAGAACCTGTCCCGGCCGTACCTGGTACCGTGAATCTCAAACAAGCAGCCATCGAGTTTGTTCTTCATGAGAAAGCGGTCTCAGTTGTGATTCCCGGCATGAAAACGGTTTCGCATGTGCAAGATCATTTGCGCGCGGTTTTAGATCCGAAGCTAAATCCATCTGAAGTCGCACAAATTCAGAGGGTGTATCAAGAAGATGAACCCTTCCAAGCGGGGTTTTACCGAAATTGAGCAATTTTTCCGGCATCATCAAGAAATTGAACGAAGATACAAGCTTGGAAGGGGAGAAATGGTTCCGTGAAGGCCGAAGAGTTTCATTGGTTACAATTTTGTGGAGGACGGTTCGATGTTTTTTTGAGACCTATTTTTTAAAAGGAAGCTGGCGTTACGGATATGAGGGATTCATGTCCGCAGTTAACAGTTCACTTTATCAATTGTTAAGTTACACTAAATATTGGGAATTAATCGAACGAGAGAGGGGGCGTATGTGATTCAGATTTCAATGAAAAGAATAATTCAAATGGTTTTGGTTTTAATTTTTCTGGGAACAGGATTTTTCCCTGCTTTTGCCGAGGTGGATTCAACATTATCTACTGAAACGACGGAAACAAGCAAAATCGATCCGGTCGAGATTCAAAAAGCATTAACTGAGGCAGGATTTTATAAAGGGCCCATTGACGGAATTATTGGAAAAAAGACGCGTGCTGCCATCCGCGCATTTCAGGAAAAGAATGGCCTTAAAGTGGATGGCGTTTGCGGTCCTAAAACATGGGAAAGATTGAGGGCCTATTTGGAAGAGGCTCAAGACATAGACAGCGAAAATGAGGCAGAGGAACTATCCTTAGATTCCATAGATTCGCTGGATGAGGATTACGGCATTCCGGAAAATCCCCCAACGGAAGCCGCCGCGCCTGATAGCGAAGAGTTGAAGCAGAAATTGGTTTCTTAACCCTTCGGCAAGATGAATTTATGCGAGGCTTGAAACAAGTCTCAGCGGGCGGTGTTGTTTTTAAAAAATCGCCCGACGGTCTTAAAATTTGCCTCATCGGCCGCCGAAGAAACAATCAAATTGTATGGTGCCTTCCAAAAGGCCATATTGAAAAAGACGAAAGTCTTGAGCAAACAGCGCTCAGAGAAGTAAAGGAAGAAACGGGAATTTCCGGTTCTTCTGTTTCCCCTCTTGGTTATATCCACTATTCTTTTTTTGACTTAGAGAGCAAAAGGTATGTGTTCAAGATTGTCCATTTTTTTCTCATCCGTTACCAAAAAGGAAGACTCGCCGATCATGATGATGAAGTTGAACTTGCGAGGTGGCATTCTCTCGAAGAGGCGATTCGCCGGGCACAATATCCAAGTGAGCGGGCTATCTTGAGAAAAGCAGCTAAAAAATTGAGGCAATACAAATGACTCAATCGAGAAACTTCATCTTTGATTTAACTCGCTCCTCCTTCCGATGGACGTTGGTCGGTTTGATCACCATCATTGTGTTTTTTCCCACGTTAATCATTTCCCTTATTCTGTGGCCGTTTGACAGGGATCGAAAACAAGTCCATCCTTTGGTATCCTTTTGGGCCAAGGCCATTTTGATCGCTTGCCCTTTAATGAAAGTTCATGTTGAGGGCGCCGAGCGTTTGAAACCAAACGGCACTTATGTTTTGATTGCCAATCACCAAAGCATTGCGGATATCATTGCCGTCCTTCACTTGCCGCATCCTTTTAAGTTTGTTGCCAAACAGGAGCTTTTTTGGATTCCTTTTCTCGGTTGGTCTCTTTGGTGTGCAGCGTACATTCCTTTGATTCGCGGCAATCGAATGAGCGGAAAACGCGCCGTTGATCAAGCGAGTGGTTATTTACAGCGGGGAGTTTCGGTCCTTCTTTTTCCGGAAGGCACCAGAAGCCCGAACGGAGAAATTCAAGCGTTTAAAGTGGGGGCTTTTAAGCTTGCGCGGGAAGTGAACGTTCCCATTGTGCCGATCGTCATCCAAGGCACAAGGGATTTACTTCCCAAAGGAAGCCGGCTGCTTGCCCGCCGCGTTAAAGTGACTCTTCAAGTTGGATTTCCCGAACCGCCCAGCGAAAGAAGCCATCTTTCACTTGAATCATTTTCAGAACAAGTCCGAGAAGAAATGATCCGATCTCTAAAATCAATTCGCTCCAAATCGTCAACTGGCGATTTAGTTTCAACGTGATCTCATGATCCCACCACCTCTCTATGCGCCGAAGGCGCATTGGCTAGAAACACAAAATCTGAACTCATTTGGCCTTACAGGCCAAAGAGAGGTGGTGGGATGAAACACGTTGTCATTGTTCCAGATGGAGTGGGCGATTGGCCGCTTAAAGAATTGGGAAATAAAACGCCGCTTCAAGCGGCCCAAAAACCTCATTTGGATGATCTATGCAGAAATTCCATCTTAGGTACCCTCAAAACTTGTCCCGATGGAATGTATCCGGGGAGCGATGTGTGCGGCCTTTCGCTGATGGGCTATGATCCCAAAATTGGCTACACCGGCCGCGCACCGTTGGAAGCCGCAAATATCGGTATCTTACTCAAGCCCGGCGAACTGGCTTTCCGCTGTAATTTGGTTCATGAGAAAAACGGAATCCTCACGGATTATTCAGCGGATCATATTTCCACTGAAGAAGCAGACATATTAATTCGAGAACTTCAAAAAAATTTGGGAAACGATTTGATTTCGTTTCACACGGGCAAAATGTACCGCCATATCCTGCACCACAAACGTTCAAGCGATTTGGATGTCGTGACCGATCAGCCTCACGACTTTCAAGGGGAAGCATATGAAAAACACTGGCCGAAGGGGAAAGGCGCTGAATTTTTAATTGAGCTGACTCAAAAATCGAGGGGAATTTTAGGTGGCCATCCGATCAATCAAAAAAGAGAAAAATCAGGAAAAAAGCCGGCCAATATGATTTGGCTTTGGGGCGGCGGCGGAGCACCAAAACTGGAACTTTTCAAAAAGAAATATGGACTTTCGGGCGGCGTGATTTCAGCCGTCGATCTGTTAAATGGGCTTGGCCGCTTAATCGGCTGGGAAATTATCTCCGTTCCGGGGGCCACCGGATATTTTGATACCGATTATGCGGCAAAGGGTCGTTATGCGATCGAAGCGCTTAAGCGGCTTGATCTTGTTTTTATTCACGTGGAGGCAACGGATGAGGCCGGCCATGTGGGGAATTACAAAGAAAAAATCCGAGCGATTGAAAATATCGATCGCCATATTGTTGGGCCAATCGTGGAGCATTTGAAAAAAGAAGGCGATTGGCGGCTTTTTGTGGCGCCCGATCATTACACCCCCATTGTCAAAAAAACTCACGTGGCGGAACCCGTGCCGTTTATCTTTGCAGGTTCCGATCTCCCGTTCTGCTGCTCCGAACGGCCTTACACCGAAGCTGATTCAAAGGCGACCGGGGTTGTGCTTGATCGCGGCTACGAACTCATGTTGAGATTGGTAAAGGGGTGGAAACATTATGGTTGATTGGAAAAAAATCAGGAAAGATTTTCCAATCGCGAAACGTTTTACTTATCTCGATCATGCTTCCGCTTCTCCGATGCCCAAGCCGGTTTATGAAGCGGCCCTTCGTTATTACGATGAGCTCGTGGGTTTTGCGGATTTTTCCTGGAATCGTTGGATCAGCCGGCGCGAAGAGGTGAGACGAAAAGTTGCCACGTTTATCGGCGCTGAAGCTGAGGAGGTCGCCTTTACGAGCAGCACTTCTCACGGAATGAATTTGATCGCCGAGTTGATTGCCGATCAAGGCGGCGTTTTGACTAATACGTTGGAATTTCCGGCAACCACCGTTCCCTGGATTCATCGGAGAGCAAAAATGAGGTTTTTGAAACCGGCGAATGGTGTGATCGATTATGCTCCGCATCTTTCTGCTGACGGTACCGGTACCGTAAAGACCATCCTCACAAGTTTCGTCCAATATCAAAATGGGTTTCGTCAAGATCTTGAAGCCATCGGCAAGATCAAGGGAAATCGATTTTTGGTCGTCAATGCCACTCAGGGGTTTGGTTATTTGCCGATCGATGTGAAACACACTGGAATCGATTTTCTTGCAACCAATAGTTATAAATGGTTGATGGCCGGTTATGGCGGCGGAATTCTTTACATCAACCGGAAATGGATTCGTAAGTTTCAACCCAAATCAGCGGGCTGGAGGAGCGCGCCGCATCCGGAAAGCTTTGATAATCGACACGCTCCTCTTAAGCGTGATGCTTCGCGTTATGAATATGGATGCCCGCCGTTTCCCCATATCTTCGCGATTGGAGCTGCGATCGATTATCTCTCGGAAATTGGATTTTCAAATGTTTGGAACCGAATTCTTGAATTAACTGATTTTCTGATCGACAACTTAAGAAAATATGATTTTGAAATCCTATCGCCTTTAAGTCCGCCTTTTCGTTCTGCTATTGTGGTGTTCAAAGTTAAGAATGCCCAAGAATTGACGGATCAATTGCTAGCGAAGCGGATTTATGTTTCGGCGCGCGGCGGAGGCATTCGCGTAGCGCCTCATATTTATAATACCGAAGCGGATATTATGAACTTGATGAAGGTGTTAAGGCAGGTGATGAGATGATCCCACCACCTCCTTTGCAAAAGCGCGCTCCAAGTTGCTATAGGCGCGCTTTTGAAACTTTGCAAGTTTTCGCCCCAAGGGGGCGAAAAAGGAGGTGGTTGGGATGATTTGGTCGATAATACTTGGAATTATTTTCGCGGTTTTATTTTGGTCTGTTTTCATTGAACCGAATTGGCCTCGCTTAAGGCGAGTTAAAGTAAAAGGCCGGAAAAAAATTCGAACCCCCATCACGATTCTTCACCTTTCCGATATTCACTTTGTGAAGAGCGAAGGATCAAAGCGCGCTTTTTTTCAGCGGCTTTCCATGCTCAATCCCGATCTTATTTTTCTCACCGGCGATATCATTGATTATGATGAAGGAATAAACACCGCGGTGCGAGTGGTTTCGGGCCTCAGAGCACGGTACGGCACTTTTTTGGTTTTAGGAAATCATGATTATTATGATTACCACATGATGGACAACCTCCGTTATCATTTGGCAGGCGCTAAGTCGGCAATCCGGAAAAATAATGTTTCACGGTTTATTTCGGAGTTAAAGCGGATTGGAGTTCACGTTCTGATCAACGAATCGATGAGACTGGAAGTGCATGGAAATCCGGTTTTGATTTGTGGAACGGACGACCCCGTGACACAGAAAATCGATTTTGAAAAGGCGCTTCGCGGCCTGAGTCCTCAGACTTTCAATATTTTGCTTATTCACCACCTCGATGGGCTTTTGAAACTTTCCCATCACGGCGTGGATTTTGTTTTTTCAGGCCATACCCACGGCGGACAAATTCACTTTCCTTTTGTTGGAGCCCTCTATCGTGAAACAAAACTGCCGCGCAAATATGTGGACGGCCTTCACACTTATAAAAATATGACCGTTTTTGTTTCGCGCGGGCTTGGAGCAGGCCGTACGATTTTTCCACGCCTTGGATGCCGGCCGGAAGCGGTTTTATTTGAACTGACTCCTTGACTTTCATACCTTCATCGTGTATCTTTCGAGAGATTAATCTAAGATGCTGCTATGAAGAAAAAGACAAATAAAAATAAACTAACACATTTACTCGATGAATCACGCGGTTTCCTCACCGAGCGGGAAGTTAAACTTCTCCGCCATCAAATCCGCGCTAATTCCTTTGCGATTGATCATTATATTGAGGTGATTGATCTTTTGATTAATAAGGAACGTTGCCCGAAAGATGCCAATACGCTCGCTTTTTTAAGGCAGCGCCTTAGCGTTTCAATTGCGGAAAACGATACGTTTAGAAAAGTCCTTTGGCATCATACCCAGTTGGCCCAACGCGAGATTTCTTATGATGGTGATTCCGAAGCTGCTGCATTTCTCCTGAACCAAATTAAATCGCGCAAACAAGCGATGGTTGCGCAAATGGCCAGGAAGTAAAAGTGGCTGAAGAGAAAGAAAAGCAAGAAAAGCCAGCTGAGGAAGAGAAGAAAGAGAAGTCAGCCGAGCAAGAAGAAAAAAGCGCTGAGAAAAAACCGGAAGCCAAACCAAAAGCTGAAGTCAAAACAGAATTAAAACCTGCAGAAGCTCCTCCACACAAGAAACTCAAGAAAGTTGCCCGTATGACGCTAGCCGAAGTGGAAACCGAGATCAAATCCGTGAAAGAAAAAATGGGCGGCTTTCAATCCAATTTCGCGCAACATTTACTCGCCCGAAAACAAGAACTCGCAGGGAAATAGTGTTCCTGCCCTTATCCTAAGTTTGTTTCAGCTTTCGCTGTTCTGAACAGGTGCCTTCCGTTTACAATCCATTTCTGAAGCCGCGGCCGAGGATCCACAGGACTCACGGCAGGGTATACAGGATGAATTTCTTTGCGGACAGGGAAATGTTCAGCCAGATA
>JACQQO010000040.1 GCA_016206955.1 Candidatus Omnitrophota bacterium | reverse complement strand
GACGTTGTAAAAGCCAAACAAGCGCAGAAATATTTACTCGAGCAAGCCAAGATGAGAGAAAAGAGCCGCTTTGCCCGGATGAAAGTCATCGGCCGTGAAGATTCTTCCTCTCCGGATGTGGGCCCTACCGAACCTGCCGCTGAATAAGTAAAAGACATCAGTGATCGAACTCATACTTAGTAAAATTAAAATTGACGAAAACCGAAGCGAGCAAGTGATCGTGCTCAAAGAACGCGAGGGGGCACGTTTTCTGCCGGTGGTCATTGGAATCGCCGAAGTGAACGCAATTAAGTTGAAACTGAGCGGCATTGAACCTCCGCGCCCCTTGACTCACGACCTTCTTCTGAAAGCAATTAGAGAGTTGGGCGCAAGCCTTAAGGAAATTCATATCGATAAATTAGAAAACAATACTTTTTTTGCAAAGCTTGTCCTCACCCGAAATGGTTCGGGGGAAGTCAAGGTAGATGCCCGGCCTTCGGATAGCGTTGCTTTGGCTCTCCGCGCTGGAGCGCCAATTTATGTGGCGGAAGAAGTGTTGAATGAAGCGGGCGTGAATGAGTTTTGACGTTCTGATTATTGGAGGTGGTGGGGCGGGGCTGACCGCTGCTCTTTACGCCTCCCGTGCAAATCTGAAAACCCTTCTGCTTGAGAAACTCACACCGGGAGGCCAAATCGCTCTGACCGACATTGTCGAAAATTATCCTGGATTTCCCGAGGGCGTTACGGGAACGGATATTTCGATGAGGATGGAAGAGCAAGCAAAGAAGTACGGCACCGAAATTCAATATGAGGAAGTGCTCGCGCTTAAAAAATCTTCAACCAGTTTCCAAATCAAAACCGCGCAAACCACTTATGAATCTAAATCCGTCCTCATTGCTTCCGGCGCTTCCTTTCGCATGCTGGGTGTCCCTGGCGAAAAGGAATTAACGGGTCGCGGCGTTTCTTATTGCGCTACGTGTGACGGGGCGTTCTTTAAAAATAAGGAAATCGCGGTGGTAGGCGGTGGTGATTCCGCCATGCAGGAAGGCCTTTTTTTGACACGTTTTGTAACCAAATTAAGCGTCATCCACCGGCGCGACCAACTCAGAGCAAGTGCCATTCTTCAAGACCGGGCCAAACAGAATCCCAAGTTTAGTTTCATTTGGGATACCGTGGTAACCCGAATTGAAGGCAATAAAAAAGTCGAGAACATAAAAATTAAAAACTTAAAGACAGGTCAAGAATCTGATTTTAAGACAGATGGAATTTTTGTGTTCATTGGCCATGATCCCGCCACCAAATATTTGCAGGGATTTGTAGATTTGGATGAAAAAGGTTATGTCAAAACGAATGAGAAGCTTGAAACTTCCGTGCCGGGCGTATTTGCAGCCGGTGAAGTGCGTGCCGGTGCGGTGAAACAATTGGTGTCTGCCTGCGGAGAAGGCTGTGAGGCCGCATTAAATGCGCAAGCTTACGTGGAAGATTTAGAGCTTGCGAAGAAATAATTCAACGTTCCTTCAAGGAGGATTTTGATGAATTACGATATGGATGGAGACATTCGGAAACTGCTTGCACTTCTGAAAAAAATTATGAAAAATCATCCGCATGCATCCGATCAAACCGCTAAGTTCATGGATCAAAAAACATTCGATATCAACTTGTGCATTTTCAATTTTATTCCGATGACGCCGGATGATTTGCTTGAATTCGAAGAAATGTTCCAGGAATTTTCAGCGCGTCATGAAGAATCGTGGCCGCCGAGAAAAGAATCAAAAGTTGAATTCAAGTTGAATTCGGATGACCTTGAATTCTTAAGGAAAAACGGAATCCATTTTTGAGGAAAGTCCTTTTTTTTCTAGCCTTTCTTTTCCTGTTTCTTCACTCGACTTTTGCTGCCCCACCTTCACTCAATCACTCCAAATGGGACCGTATCTTAAAAACATACGTCCACGACAGCTTAGTCGATTACAAAAGCTTATTACAGCGAAGGACTGAGCTTGACGATTATCTGAAGGAGCTGGAGGCTATTCCGATCGAAACGCTTGCTGAGGCGAGCCGTGAGGAACGGATTGCCTTTTGGATCAATCTATACAATGCCACAGCGATCCGAATGGTTTTGGATGAATATCCAATTGAAGGGTTTGACCAAATTCCTGCCGCTTTTGAAATTCGAACTATTCGGGTGATTGATGAGTTTTACAGTTTGGCGGAACTGAGGGACGAAATTTTACGCAAGGGTTTTGGAGACGAGCGGATTCTGACCGCGCTGGTTTCAGCTCGCATGGATTCCCCAAAAATCATGGCTGAAGCATTTCGCGGAGAGTTATTGGATGAGCAGCTCGATCGTGCAGCTCGGCAATTTGTGGGAGATCAAACGAGAAATCAAATCGAGCCCGGGAAGAAGAAAATATTTCTTTCCCCACTTTTTCGGACATTTGGAAACGATTTTTTACTCAATTACAGCTCCGAAGATTCTGCTTCCAAATTTTCAGAGATCGAAACGGCCGTGATTAGTTTTATCCTTCATTATCTGGAAAGTCCCGAAAAAAGGCTTTTTCTCGATCAAGGCCGTTATCAAATCGATTATCTAAAAGAAGACCCGCGGCTCAACGAGGCGCGAATGGGATCAAAAGTGAAAATATGAGTCAGTTTGCTTTTCCCGAAACGTTCTTATGGGGCGCAGCGACTTCTGCACATCAAGTGGAAGGAAATAATATCCGCAATGACTGGTGGAAGTGGGAAGAGGAAGGCCGTTTTTCGGACCGTTCCGGCAAAGCCTGCGATCATTGGAACCGGTTTCGGGAAGATTTTAAATTGGCCAAGTCGCTTCGTCACAATGCCCACCGTTTTTCAATTGAATGGAGTCGGATTGAACCGGAAGAGGGCTACTTTGATCCCGAAGCGCTGGAACATTACCGGGAAGTGATTCGCTCTTTGAAATCAAACGGTTTAGAGCCGGTGGTCACCCTTTTTCATTTTACTTTGCCTCTGTGGCTTGCCCGAGAAGGGGGATGGCTTTCAGCGCGCGCCCCTGAATTATTTAAGCGCTTTACGGCGAAGGTGGTTGAAGTGCTTGGCGGCGAAGTTTCTTATTGGGTGACTTTGAACGAACCTGTGGTTTATGTTTTCAAATCCTATTTGGCCGGAGATTGGCCTCCGGGAGAGCGTTCCTATGAGAAAGCTTATTTGGTCTTCGTCCATTTACTCAAAGCCCATGTGCTCGCCTACGATGCAATTAAAGATTCGATTGCGATTCTGAATCCAGAGAAAGCCCGCGTCGGAATTGCCCAGCACGTTTCTTTTTTTTCGCCCTGCTACACGGATTCATGGAAAGACAAACTTTCCGTCTGGTTGAGAAATCTCATTTTTAATCATCTTTTTGTGAAGGCCTTGATCCGAGGGCGGATTTTTTATCCTGGAATTTTTAGGATCCGCCTTCGCCGCTCGAAAACGCTGGATTTCATCGGCCTTAATTATTACACGCGCAGTTTTGTTCATAATCGGGGCTTAAGGATTCCGGGAATTTATGGAGATATCTGTCCGGTGGGACATCATCCGGATGTGATCCGAAGAAATTCGCTTGCTTGGGAGATTTATCCGCTTGGATTTTTTCAATTGGTGAAGGATTTCTCACGGTACAAACTTCCGATTTTGATCGCGGAAAATGGAATCTGTACCAGGCAGGATTCCGAACGCTCTCAATTTATCGTCGATCACCTGCGCGAGCTTGGCCGAGCGATCGAATGGGGTGCTCCCGTTATCGGATATTTTTACTGGTCGCTTCTCGATAATTATGAATGGGCGGATGGTTTTGAACCCCGCTTTGGGCTGATCGAAGTGAACTATAAAACTCAGGAACGCACGATTCGTCCCTCCGCTCTGCTTTATGCGGAAATCTGCAAAACCGGTGTCTTGCCGGTTTCAATTTGATTGAATCTGGTATAGAATATCCAAATTCCGGGGCGTAGCTCAGCTGGCTTAGAG
>JACQQO010000004.1 GCA_016206955.1 Candidatus Omnitrophota bacterium | reverse complement strand
TTACAAGAAAATCGTAAAGATCCGGCTGCGCAAAAGGCGAAGACAAAACGTCTTTGCTAATACCAAAATCAATAATATTGCCTCCTGCGCGGATAAATTCCAATACCACAAGCTCGCGATTGCCGAATGTGTCGTGGGTATGAAGCTGAATAGGAATCGTAATGCCGGCTTCGCGCAAACCTTTGACAAGTGCAAAAACCGTCTTCGGTTCCAAAAGACCGGCAGCATCTTTGATCACAAGCGAATCAAGTTTCTTGGGATCCCGATTTGCCAATAATTTTTTAGCAAGCCACACATAGCCAGCCACGCCTCTTGGAAAATCGGGGGTAAAGTGGATCACAGGTTGCGTTCTCCCGCCTGCCGCTTCAACAAAGCGGAGTGCTTTTTCGATCTTTCGAGTGTCAGTGAACGCATCGAAATCTCGGAAGATATCCACTCCATCCTGAACCGCAAGCCGTGAAAAATGCTTTACGACATCATCCGGCTGAGTTTCCAAACTCACAACGTAAGTGCCGCGCATCAACATTTGCTGAGATATTTCACTGGCCTTCTCCTCTTTCAACATCTCCGTTTGGCGCCTGAGATGAAACCATGGGTCTTCTGGTAAATTTCCAAAAAAGAGGGGCGACATCGCCGCCAAAATCCGGTTTCCACCCCATGTTTCCATCCTGTTAAATTTCAAACCGTCTCGCGAAAGATCAATGAGGCGCGCCATGAGCCAACGGATGGTCCTTCCCCTGAATTTAGAACTCCAATTGGATTGAGGCCCGTCACGCGGCGCTGTTAAAGACAACTCAACGGCTCGTTTCTGAACTCCTGTTTTTTTCAAGAGGGCTGAATAAATTGCGAGCTGAAGTTCGCGTTCGACTTGAGGACGTATCGATTTATGGACAAAAACCATATTTAAAAGATTGGCTACGCTCTTATTTATTTCGGCAAATAAAATATCGTGCGGTAAGGCGCTGGTTAAACCGCCGGCGCGCGCAAGAGATTGATGAATACGAGTGATTTCATGATCAAATGCTTGCTTTTCAAAGGTCAGTATAAAATTGATGGGAAACAATTCATCGGAAGGATAGGACGTTAAATATCGAGAGGTAGTGGGAAGTAAGCCTTCGCTTATTTCATCTCGCGGAAGGTAATAAACGAAAGGGGTATTTCCCGCTTGAATTTTGTCTTTAAATTGCTCAATCAGCTCTGTGCTGAAGAAAGCTTCGATATTTTTTCGATTTCGTCCGTTCAAAAAATCGAGGATATTGCGCGACACGATCCTGTAATCAGAAAATGTTTGTTTAAAAACAACTCGAGCCACCGCCGAAAGATATTCTTCTTTGTCCTGTCTAGAACGTGCGCCCTTTAAGGAAGGCAATTGGATTTGATTTTCTGCCTCGATCGATCCGTTGAGTAAATGTTCTAACGCGGCCGCAATGCCCATACCCACTCTCAAATTTTCAGGTTCCTCTTCTACTTTCGTCACAGGCTCATGTACTTCGGGAAGACGTTGAAAAAATTCATTTTCTGCTTTTTCTGCCCTTTGCTCAACTTGAACCATAAACCTTTCAAGGTCATCTGAAGTCCTTTTTGGACTTTTGATAAAAGAAGGTTTTTTCGCTTCTAACGCGATCATCCTTACTTCTTGAAGCGGAAACTTCAGCTGAGCTTGAAGATATTTCAAACTCGGGAGGGGATCTTCAAATTGAATCGGTTCATCGAGCGGCGGAATTGGGGCGCTTTCGAGCTGGCGGATGACGTAAGCACGAACGGTGGCTCCCGCTTCTTTCGCCAAATACCAGCGATAATGGCTATCCTCCCCATGAACGTACAAGTGGCCTTGGCCCATATCAATGACAATGATCGGGATTCTCTGGTAATCGCGGCTTTCCCACGCTTGCTGTTTAATAAATTCGATATCAAGCTGCTGCTGTGATAATCGGGTTTGTGTAGGAGCTAGAGTTGAAGGATCAAGAATTTTTTCTGTAATCGGTTCCGGTGCGACAAACCATTCTTGTTGAGGCGTCAAAGCACGCCCTTCTCCTTTTCCTTTTCGGTAGGCACCGGTCAATCTTTTCCCAATTTCAATTTGGTGTTCTTGATACTCAGCTGCCGCTTTCCTGATTTCCTCCTGCTCAATCCGGTAAGCAAGCCTTAGGTTTGACTCAGCGGCAGCAGAAGCATTCCGCAGCTCGGCGCGCTTTGGGACATCATCCGGCACCGCGGCATCTGAGGAAACAATTGGATTCCCCGCCTCGTCAACTTCCTCGAGTTCAAGGAACTGAACTCTTGGGATTGTTTTATCACTTTTCGATCTTTTCTTTGTTGAAATGCCGACATGCCAAACCAGTGTGTTGCCGTTGGAATTTCTTAAATCCGCCCCGGAATAAGGCGTATCCACCCTAAATCGTTCTTCTGTTATAAAATCCTTCGGGACATACTTTCCTAAAACGTTCCACTCCAAGTTGCCTAAACCATAAACCCAAGACCTCACTTTTCCATCCTTTGGATCCACAGCTTCCGGGAAAAATTGCATGGACGCAAAAATATGTCTCTTCCCAAACGATTTTGAAATGACAAGTGCCGTGCTTCTGTCGGTGAAATGAAACTTAAGAGAACCTTTCTCGAACAGGTCCTTGTTTTTTTTGATCAATTCATCAATTGTGTTGAACGTTTCCCCATCCCAATCCCGCATTTGATCCAAAAGATCCGGCGCAAGAAAACTGATCAAAGCCATCACGATGGGAATACCGTCAGGGGTAAACAAATATGCGGCTCTTCTCTTTTCCAAACTGGCCACTTGAGTCAGAAATGGCTTAAGTTGAGAAGGCTTCTTTTCCATGAGCCTCTTTAATTCTTCCACCAACAACCTGACAGGGGCTGCTCCTTCCACGAGCCGCTCATTTTTGATCGCAGCTGACAGATGAGAGCTGATTTTCTCTTCCCCCTGGACGAGTTCTAAAACTTGGATATCCTCAGGGGAAGGCGTGGCAAAGTGAAGGCCGCTGCGGCGCAAATCAAACATCACATAAGTCCCATAAACTACTTTTCTTCCTTCTCGAACTTTTTTTCCGTCCCGGACTTGAAAATTAACAAACGGATCGCCAAATGCCTCTTCTCCGAAAAGTTTTTTGATGCTTTCGCCCGGCATGATATTGCCGAAAGCCTTGGACTGGCCGCCTGCATATCGATCGGGAACTGGGATTGTGCTTAAGTTTAAATGTAAAAGCTTGGCAGGTTTCCCTGGCTCATGTACGGTAAAAGCTCTCACTCCAGCTTGATCGGGGTCAACACTGACGAAATCCGGACGGCTTTCTAAATAGCGGACGACATTCTTTTTGAGCGCGTTATTTCCAAAATAACGAGCTAGTTTCTCTGCTCGTTCGGGATCCTCTTCCGCCCAATAGGCGTCAAACAGTTGACTTGCGAATCGAAACACCAAAAGATCAACCCATCTGATCGCTTCTAGATAGACTTTTGCTTTCTCTTTCGCCTCTTGCAGGTTCTCGGCCTGTTTTGCCAGCTCGTTGATTCGCTCGGTAAGCGGATTTGCTTCAGGAAACAATTCGCCTAAAACTCCTTTAAGATAAGGAAAAATGTTGTCCGAATGATCTACCGGTTGGGAAGCGTGATAATTGATACTGATTCCTGCTTCGGTGACTTCCACTTCTTTTTGGCCTGCTCTAAGGCTCATAGCCTTCGTTCTGCTGTGGAGTGCATAAAACCCGTCGATCAATCCTGAAAGCCCGGGCGCGCTTTCATAAATCATTCCGTTCCCATCTTTCCATACAAATCCTTTTCCTGCCGTTTCGTCATTCCGCGGAAACATTTTTTCCGCAGCGTCCAATGAAAATGGGACGGCTGCCAAAGTCTTCTCTTGTTCCCCCCGTGATTGAATCGCGCCCACCCAAATCAAACCAAGCGCCGGAGCTTGACTCAATTCTATATCCGCCCTATCGGAAGCGGCAAAAACGTTAAACATAAGTTGCTGCCTCTTCTGAGGATCCCGATAGGTGGAGGCAAGCCACTTGAGGCCTTCCACCAAACTTTCCGCATCGGGTTTTCTTCCTCCGCCGGGTTCATTGCTCATTTTGCTGGAGTATTTGACGAGCCAACCATTTATGATCTCCCATGTCTGGCCCAGATTTTTGACAAGATGCGAATCATAAAAAGTCTCAAAATTAAATACCTTATCAAAAACATCCACAATCTTCCGAACGCCGTTCGCAACTGCCCGAGCTGCGATCACAAAAAGTTCCGGGTTAGCTCCTCCCCAAACCCCCAAAAGAGCAGCCCAGTTTGCAATGCCTTTCATCTGGCTTGTCGCGGAGGCTTCCATAAATTCGAACGCTATAAGCGCGATGCCGGCCATTGCCTGAATCATGCGGTCGGCTTCACTCAAATTGTAATTATCGATCGTGGCAAAGCGATCTTCCAACTGAAGCTCGTGAATTAAACGCTTCATTTCATAAAAATCAGCCAGCGCCTCAAAACCAAAAGGCCTGCCTCCGAGAACCTGCCGCGATGCTTTCTGTTTGAATTCCTCCAATTCCTTAGGGTTTTTCTCTAAACTCCTCAGGATGGTCAACCATTCGTCCGTACCCTTATAAGGAACTTGCCGTCTCACATTCGAAACAATCGGGTCTTCCAAAAGGGCTTCTTTCAAAACATTAAAGGTCTGGCTTTCAATCAGTGGATTCCACTCCGGCTCACTTTGTAAAGCTGCTTCGATGCGCGCCTTAAAATGATCCAAAATCGTGCGGGCATCTTCCGTAACGTCAAGTCCCAATTTGCTGCGTTTCTCATCAAACTTAATTAACGTATTCACCAGCCACAAACTATTATCTTGTTTTTGTTCTTGCTCAAGCCACATCAGAAATTTAGCGACAAGCAGTGCTTTTATATAATCCATTCTGGTTTTAAATTCTTGAAGCAAAACAGGATCTTCCGTTAATTTTTGACTGATCACCTGAGCCGTCGCTTCCTCATCCAGATTTAATTTCTTTCTATATTGATTGATGAACTCCCGGATTTCTCGCGCTTGCCAATGTCCAAAGAAAACCCCGTTTGTATTGCGGACTCCGTCACGGTTCAGTGCTTTTAGTTTATCCTGTGCAGACGCAAAAAATAATCGCCGCAGCACCAAATCATGTTCCAAAACAGCTACTCCGCTGATTGCGTTATAAGTAAGGGCCACATAAGTGGGAATGTTAATTTCTCCGTCTTTCACGATGTAAGAATAAATCCAGCGTGGAAATGCAAGAAGATCAAATGAAGCTGCTTCAGGCTTATAAAATTTAACAGCGGTATGATTCACATGCTGACGAATGGCATTTGGATGCTCAGGGGTAGGAAGGCTGACGTAGACTTCATTGTCCACGAAAATTATTTTCTCTTTTGCTAAACCTTTTTTTTGAAGGACGGTTACCAGTTTATCGCTTGCTTGGCCGTAAACGGCCATTTGAACATCGCGCCAAATGTAATCGGGATAAAGACCGTCGAAAATCCGTTCACGATTTTGTTCGTTTTCGTCCGTATCAGGCAGGTTTTCATCTTTAAGGAAGTAAGCGTCCAAATAATATTCCGGCGTTTTCAAAAATGCGGTCTCGGTATAATAAACACGAAGATGAATCTTCTTATGGCCCGTTTCGCTCAAAAGATCCTTCGCTTTGCCTACAGCTGCTTGTCTGAATTCATGTGTGACGTTTAAGCGGATGGGAATATCAATGTCTTCAAGCTGCTTTAATTCCCGTCTCAGATAAAAACCCATTTTACGTTTTCCATCCGGCCTCTGGAAAACATGAGGCAGGTCGGGCACTTTTCCTTTAATCCAATCATAGTGAAGAGGATGAATCATAAGCACGTTGCGCGTAACCACTTTCCTGATAGCCTCGGCCCAATCAAACATGAGCGCTCCCAAACCGCCCGTCATCGTCAATTGCGAAACAAATCGAGCAAGCGTACTGCCCAGCTTCGCCCACAATCCTTTGTGGATCCCTTTTTCAAACTGGCGTAAAACGACCGTGTAGTTTCTTAATGTTTCGGCCTCGCTCGGATAATGCCGTTCAAAATAGGTAGGTTTGTCTTCAACGTTACGCAGCTCGCTGCGAGTGACAGCTTTGATTGCTTCCTTAAACGATTGAGGCGGGATCGCTTTAAATTTTTTCTGAGAAAGCGGCGCGCTCTTATCTTCCCGTTCGGCTAGGAGCCGGCTCAGCGTTTCACGGAGCGG
>JACQQO010000039.1 GCA_016206955.1 Candidatus Omnitrophota bacterium | reverse complement strand
GTCACAATCGAATTTATGACGCTGATTAGTGAGCGGGCCGGCGTGAAAGAAGAAAAAGAACAAAAGACCCTTGCGCCGTCACTTCAAGTTCCCTCAAGCCCGTTTCATCCGGATACAAAACCTTATGACAATCGTCTTCCCGGAGACCACCATTTGACGATGGTGATATGGCGAGGGGGAACACCCGTGGCATTGATTGACGGGAGGCTCCTCAAAAAAGGGGACGTGATTGACAATAAAACATTAACCAGCATCGAATCAAACGGTGTTTGGTTTGCGGAAGACGGGGTCAAATTTTATTTGGGACTTGAAAAATGATCTATCGGCGTGGTTTTATAACGTTCTTTTTCGGCCTTTTATTTACAGTCGTAACTCCTTTAATATCAATAGGTTATGATAGCAACATGAAAAGTATTTTGGATACCCGCGTTTCCTTTAATGTCAGTGACGGTGACATCGGAGGTGTGTTAAAAGTTCTTGCTGAATCTTTCGATTTGAATATTGCCGTTGCCGAAGGAATTGCTGGGAAGGTTACACTGACCCTCAAGGATGTCCGATTGGAGGATGCGCTTGATTTGATTTTACAGGACAGCGGTTATTTTTATCGGGTCAAAGACAATGTCATTTTGGTGCAGGCCGCTGAGCGAGAGTTAGTGACCGAAATTATAACTTTAGATTATGCAAAGGCAGGTGATATTAAAGCAAGCCTTGAAGCGCTCAAAAGCGAAAACGGAAGCGTTACGGCCATCGAGGCGGATAACCGGTTAGTGATCAAAGAAGAACCGAAACGCCTCAAAGAAATCATGAAAGAAATTGCGAAATTTGACAAGGCACCAGAACAAATTCTCATTGAAGCCCGTATGGTTGAGATTGAAGACACGGATCTGAGCGCTTTTGGCATTCAGTGGAGTGGAAATCTGAATCTGGCAGGTTTCACCGACGGCAAACCTGGTTTAACCGGCGGCCGTGCGATCGATATTCCGGGTTATGAAACTGCCACGGCTGGCACAACGCTATTGCCTTCGACTACTGCACAAACATTGACTCAGGAATCAGGAGATTTTAGATTGGCACTGCCAGAAACTTCAGCTGATTTAACCGGAGGGCAGTTTGTCTATGGTTTAACGGTCGGCCGAATACAGTTTTCAAACATTATTGATGCTTTGATTCGAACCAACAAAGCGCACCTTCTAGCAAGCCCGAGCATTGCGGCCTTGAATGGACAGGAAGCAAAAATCATCATCGGTGAAAAATTTCCCTTTCGTGAAAATACACTCACGGCGGTTGGAACGACAGAGACCACAAAATTTGTGGATATCGGCGTTGCCCTTCGCGTGACCCCCACCGTTTTAGAAGGGGATCAGATTCAAATCAAATTGCATCCGGAGGTCAGTTCCCTCAATGAAACGTTAAGTGCGGGGCCACGAATTAATACGCGCGAGGCAACAACGACGGTCATCGTAAAAAATGGGCAGACGATTGTGATTGCCGGTCTCATTCGGCATGACAAGACCGTGATTCGTCAAAAGGTGCCGCTCCTTGGAAACCTGCCACTTCTTGGCCTTGCCTTTCGTAACAAAAGTACGGATCTGGTAACGCGTGAACTTGCAGTTTTTGTCACACCTTACCTCATGCGGCCTATGCAAGGTGAAGAAGGTGAGATTATGATTGATGGTCTGTCGCCCCAGATATTTTACAACCGCGGCGTAAGGCTTATGGACGAGTACGGGATTGAATCCCTCGGAAAACCGGAAGCTCAACGTTATAGTGAAGCCATCGCCAATTTTAAGAATATCGCCCGCAATTATGCCGAATCAGAAGTTGCCGATGACGCGCTCTATCAGTTAGGCCGTCTTTATGATGAGAAGATGAAAAAACCAGACCTTGCCGCGCAAGCGTGGAATCAGCTTAAGGCGGGTCATCCCGATAGCCCTTATTTGACTCCTAAGCTTCTTTCGAAATTGGCAACGGTTCAGAAAAAAGCGGAAAAACAAACTGAACAGCGGCGTAAGAAATTTAGGTAATATGACAGCGTTTAGGTATGTCGTCCGCGACGCAAATGGCAGAACCCTTCGCGGGGTGATGGAAATGCAAGACCGCGCCAGCATCCTCTCGCTATTTCGCGAACAGCGTTATCACATTGTCTCGGTAGATTCCGCAACAGTTGTTGAAGTCGCATTCCAAAGGATTCTAGATCAGTTTTCAGGAATAAAAAGGGAAAATATCGTCCTCTTCACCCGTCAACTTTCGACCCTTGTACGTTCGGGCCTTCCCCTGGCGCAGGCGCTTGAGAGTTTGGCTTTGCAAGAACGAAATCCGAAATTCCAGGCGATTATCGGAACCATTAAGGACGACATTGAAAAAGGGAAACCCTTTTCAGAGGCTCTCGCCCGCTATCGCCATCTCTTCTCTCATTTGTTTATTGGGATGGTCCAAGCCGGTGAGAGCGCGGGAATTTTAGCGGATGTTTTAGAACGCCTTTCTCGTCTCGGGCTTCAGGAACTCGAGATTCGCACAAAACTGCGCGCTGCCTTCACCTATCCCGTTATCTTGGTTGGTGTGGCCATGTTGGTGCTTGGTTTTTTGC
>JACQQO010000038.1 GCA_016206955.1 Candidatus Omnitrophota bacterium | reverse complement strand
TTGGTTTGGAGGGCAAGGCGGGATCCGACTTTTCCGCAGGACGTTTTACGCCCGCAACCCTAAAATTATGAAATAGACTTCACAGCTTCTAAAACTTCTTCGGTGTGGCCGTCGACTTTGACTTTGGGGAAAATCTTCCGGATCTTGAGATCTTTATCGATCACGAAGGTCGTGCGCTCAATTCCCATATACTCTTTTCCCATGAAGGATTTTTGCTTGTAAACACCGTATTTTTTGCCCACGGTTTTGTCTTCATCGGCAAGCAGAGGAAACGGAAGTTTATATTTGGTGATAAATTTTTTGTGGGAATCGATCGAATCAAAGCTGACGCCAAAAATTTCAGCGCCTTCGGCTTGAAATAACTTTCTTTGATCGCGGAAACTGCAGGCTTCTTTCGTACAACCTGGCGTGTCGTCCTTGGGATAAAAATAAAGGACGATATTTTTCTTCCCTTTGAAATCCTGGAGGCTTACTTTTCCTCCGTCGCTTGAAGGAAGCGTAAAATCAGGAGCCGTTTGACCTTCTTTGAGGTTACTCATTTTTTCTCCAAGCGTATAGCGGATAGCGTTTAGCGTATAGAAAATAATTCAATTTTGTTGCTACTATACGCTATACGCTGTACGCTAACCGCTATCCTAATGTTTCTCTCATTTCTTTGGTGGCTTCTACCATCACACGAAGTTTGGCTTTGGCTTCTTCCACTTCGCGCGTTTTAAGCCCGCAATCGGGGCTCACGTAGATTTTTTCCTTTGGAATAAATTTCAAAGCTTTTTGAATCCTTGCCTTTACTTCATCTTTCGTTTCGGTCCGGTGGCTGTGAACATCCAACACGCCGAGTCCGATATCCCTTGTAAAAGGCGCTTTCTTAAATAAATCGAGCAAATCAAATTCATTGTTGGAAAGCTCTAGATCGATTTGATTCACGGGAATATCCAGCATTTTCGGGTAAATCTTCGGAAAATCGCCGTAGCAAATGTGGGTTAACGTATAGGCTTTAAGCCCGCTCGTCACAATTCCCATCGCTTCGATCGCAAGCTCGAGTTCTTCTGGACGAACAGAAACCGCGGGCTCATCAATTTGAATATATTGGGCTCCGGCTTCTTCCAAATCCTTGGCTTCGTCATGCACGACTTCGGCAAGCCGAAGGCATAGATCGCGCCTTGTTGGATAAAATTCGTCAAAGGACCAATCCATGATCGTGTAAGGGCCCGTCAACATTCCCTTCACCGGCTTTTGCGTAAGACTTTGTGTAAATTTAAACCACTCAACGGTCACGGGATTGACGCGTTCGATTTCGGCGACGGCGACCGGCTTTCGATAGTAGCGATTGCCGTAGGAACGGACGAGGCCGCTGATTTCAAAGCCTTTAAAATTCTCGGCGAAATAAGTCACCATGTCGCCTCGGTACATCTCGCCATCGACTAAGATGTCGATTCCGATTTCTTCCTGAAAATCGACCCACTCTTTTGTGGCCTTTTTCTCAAGCTCTTCAAGTTCAGTTTTAGAAATCTGATTTTTGGAAAATTGAAAACGGGCTTTCGTTAAATAGTCCGGCTTTGGAAAACTGCCGACCGTCGTGGTAGGAAGTACGGGTAGATTCATTAGGAAACGCTGGCTCCTCTGAGTTGTTTTGCGGCGCTTGCCAAAAGTTCGAGTTTTTTACGGGCGTTCGAGCGCGGAAGAAATTCAAGCGAATGACTCGTGGAAAGCCATAACTGCTCCAAGCTCGTATATTCTCCGAGCTGATGAACGGCTTGAACCAAATCATTTTCCGATTCCATTTTGGTATTTCTCGCATCGACCACTCCGGCCATCATTTTTTTGGTAAACGGCGCTGATTTGATCACGTCCCAGTTCTTGTGATTTTTGGTAAGTTCAAAACCAAGCCGTTCAACAGGGATATTTAAAACTTTGGGGTATAAACCTTCCAAATTTCCGAAATTAAGTTGAAGCGTTTTTTCCGCTTTTGAGAGTTGTGCCGCCACAATTTCATACATTTGAAGGAACAAATTGAAATCGTGCTTGTGATTTAAAATTGCAGGCTCATCGAGTTGAATATATCGGCAGCCCGCTGCCTCAAGCGCTTCAACTTCCTTGTGAATAATATGGGCAAGATCAAAAGCAAGCTGCTTGAACTCGCGGTAAAAGCGGTTCCGCGAAAGTTTGGCGATCGTGTAGGGGCCGGTCAAAACGGCCTTCACCGGTTTCGTACTTTTTGCCTGCGCAAACTGATAATCCGAAACCAGAATGGGTTTGATCCATTCCAAACGGCTTTCGACGATCGGCTGGCGGTAAAACGTATTGGTATCAAAATAACGAAGGAGGCCGCTCGTTTCAAATCCGGTAATGTTCCGGCAAAGATAGGTCAACGGATCGTCCCACCGAATCAAACCGTCTGTGACAACATCGAGGCCGGCTTCGATTTGCTGACGGATCGCCTCTTCGGTGACTCCGTTTTTAATGAGGTCTAAATCTTCTTCCGATATTTCGCCCTTGTCAAATTGATGAAGGGCGCGCCTCAGCTTTTGTTCTTCGGTGCTGTCGCCGATCTTAGGATAAGCGCCAGCCAAAGTGGTTTCAAGTGCCATGAATTTTCCTTAACTTTCCCCATCACTTCTGATGGATTCCACCGGACATTCTACTTTTGCCTGTTCGCAAAGTTTCTCTTCTTCGGGGGTGACGGGCTGTTTCGATACGTAACTATATCCCTTGTCTGCATTTCTTGAAAAATGAGCCGGAGCTGTCATCCGACAAAGGTCGCAATCAATGCAACTCGAATCAACGTAAAACTTTCCGCTCACATTGTCAGGCAACTTCAACGATCGCTTAGTATCTGCCATGAGTGAATGCCGAAACTTCCGACGGGTAAAGGGGTATTTTATTGATTCCGCGGAAGATTGCAACTAAAACCTAAGGCAAATTAAGATGCTTTGCTTCGGCGAGAAAGGAAACTTAACACATCTTTGATGATCGCAATGCTGTAAGGATGCCCGTCCGTGGCTAAAACAGGAACATGGCGGCAGCCGCCCATCGCCATTCGGTTGACAATATAGGCAATCGGAGCATCTTCGGTCACGTATTCCGGATTTCGGGTCATCACTTCTTTAATTTTCACTTTCGAAAGGTCTTTATACCGGCCGGCAACGCGGAGCAAAAGATCTCGATTGCTCAAGATGCCAACTAATTTTTTCTGATCGTACACCAAAATGCAGCCCTTATCTTCTTTTTGGAAGACTCGGACCACTTTTTGAACCGTATCTTCAGGACTGCAAACCAAAAGATCCTTGCCGGTCAAAAGCGCTAAAACAGGAGTCACCATAATCGCCTGCTGAAATTTGTCATCTTTTTTGGGCTGAGGCAGGCCCGTTTGCATCAGCGTATGAAAACAATGCTCACAGCGGTCAGACCCCAGAATATTTTCAAAGCCGCAGGAGGGGCATTTAATCTTCGGCCTATTTAACTGTCCAGGTATCTCGGCCATAAATGAGCTCCTTTAAGTCTCCCTTGCCTCTTTTCTTAATTGCCTCTTCCACTTGCATATTGAGCATCTCGTCATAAGTGGGTTTCGAAATTTCACGGAAAATTCCAAATGGCACCGGCATTTCGGGATATTCCATTTGAGTGAGCAAATAAGCGTACATAGGATCCGGATCGCTTTCGTTGTGAATGAGAAGTCCTTTGGTATCCATTCCTTCTTTATAGTCAACGATTTCGAGTTTAAGATCCTTAAGCCGGATCGCTTTCGTCCTTCCCTTTCCAAAAACAAGCGGTTTGCCGTTTTCCAAAATCACCATCCGATCCTCGCGCGTATCGCGTCCTGTGATCGGTTCGTAAGCCTTGTCATTAAAAATATTACAATTTTGATAAATCTCCACAAAGGAAACTCCCTTATGTTTCATTGCGCGCTCCAAAACGGCGCCCATATGTGTGGGAACGCTGTCGAGCGATCTAGCGATAAACGTAGCCTCCGATGCGATTGCAATACAAAGGGCATTAACAGGATAATCAATCGAACCTTGAGGCGTTGACTTGGTCACTTTTCCGATGGGCGAAGTGGGTGAATATTGACCTTTCGTGAGGCCGTAAATTTGATTGTTCACGAGCAAGATATTGAAATTGATGTTTCTCCGCATTGAATGCATCAAATGATTTCCGCCGATGCTCAAACCATCACCGTCACCGGTCACCACCCAAATCGAAAGATCGGGATTCACACATCTTAATCCTGTCGCAATCGTGGGTGCCCGGCCGTGAATCGAATGAAAGCCGTAGGTATTCATATAATAAGGAAGACGGCTTGAGCAACCGATCCCGGAGATAAATACATATTTTTCCTTCGGCAGATCAAATCTGGCCAACGTGCGCTGAAGAGTCGCCAAAATCGAATA
>JACQQO010000041.1 GCA_016206955.1 Candidatus Omnitrophota bacterium | reverse complement strand
GTTTTGAGCCCCGCTTTGGGCTGATCGAAGTGAACTATAAAACTCAGGAACGCACGATTCGTCCCTCCGCTCTGCTTTATGCGGAAATCTGCAAAACCGGAATGTTGCCAGTTTAAATTTTGTTCAATTTGGTATAAAATGTCACGTTTATGCCGGGGCGTAGCTCAGCTGGCTTAGAGCACCTGCTTTGGGAGCAGGGGGTCGCGTGTTCAAATCACGCCGCCCCGACCATTTTTAACTTATGGATTTTTGGAATTTGTCCGTAATATAATAAGCGGGAGTTTTGAAGGGGTAAAATGTCAAGGTTCATTGTTTTTTTCAGTCTTTTGATTTTCCTTTTTCCGCCACTTACTTGGAGCCAGCAGGAATTCCAAGCCAAATCTTCCGTTGCGCGCGCTTCTGTTTCCTCCAACGTAAACTACACGGAAGGCCTTGCGCCCGGCGAGAAACTGCCCGCGCTTCCGGCGGGCCCTCTTTTTTTGACGGGCACAATGCCTGAGCAACTCACGGCCGATTATTGGATCAACCGCCTTCCCGAACCGGACCGGTCCTTGAAAATGCCGGAGCAGCTCCGATTTTTTAATCAAGAGATTCGTTCGATGACGCGTGAGCGGACTGATATTTTTGAGCCGGGGATTTTGCCAAACGGCACTCAGATCAGAAATATCATTAAAATGGAATACGAAACCATTTCCGGTAGAAAGCTTTTTGATATTGAGGATGTCTATATCCCGAAGAAATTTTTTGAAGTCGCCATTAAACCAATCGTGGACTGGGAATCAGTGCCGAATAAAATGACTCTTAAATGGGGCGCGGCGACTCGGGCGACTTCCGTGCGGGCGCTCCCCACGAATGTCAAAATGCTCGAAGAAAAAGGCGATATCGAATTTGATCAACTTCAATTTACCTTGATTAAGCTTTGGACGCCGGTCGCCATCTTACACACATCTCAAGATGGAAAGTGGTATTACGTGCAGGCCCCTTATGTGAGGGGTTGGGTCAAATCAAAATATATCGCCCTCTTTCCAACGCGCAAAGCACTTCGGGAAAAAGTTCAATCTAAAAAGTTTTTGGTGGTGACGGGCGAAAGCGTTTCGGTTTGTTCTGATCCGGCGTGTCGTGTGGAATTCCAAAGGCCTACGATGGGAACTATTCTACCACTCATTCAAAAAAATGAGGCGGGTTATGTGGTTGAAATGCCGATTCGAGCTAAGGCAGGAACCGCCCTCCTTAAGAATTATTACATTCAATTAGAAAGCGATGTCCACATAGGATTTCCATCCTTCACGCAAAGAAATATTATCCGACAAGCCTTTAAACTTTTGGCCGCCCGTTATGGCTGGGGAGGTATGTACAACGGCCGCGATTGTTCCGGGTTTACCCATGATGTATTTTTAAGTTTGGGAATGGATTTGCCGCGCGACTCGGACCAACAGACCTTAATCGGTACTCAGCGCGGATATTTTAGGCTCGGGGAAAACGCAGCAGCGAAGACAGCCATTTTAAAATCCGCTACGCCCGGCATTACGCTTCTCAAAATGCCCATGCACATGATGCTTTATTTGGGCGAAGTGGACGGCCGATTTTTCGTGATTCACTCGACATGGGCCGAGCGGGTTTCGATGACCTCAGATGAAAAGAATCGAATCAACCAAGTCGTGGTTTCTGATTTATCTTTAAACGGCCGTTCCTATTTGGGCTCACTTTTCGACCGGACCATCGGAATCAACGAGCTGGATTGACGCGTAGCGTCATCCCCGAACGTTTTAATCGGGGATCCACATTCTGGATTCCCCCGTACGGGGGAATGACACCAAAAAGGGGACAGGCAGGAAATCTTGCCTGTCCCCTTTTATTTCGATAGAATACGAACCAACCATTTATCATCGAAAGGGGTCAATCCATGAGCATGCCGGGACCGCTTGAACTTCTGGTTATTTTGTTGGTGGTTTTGCTTTTGTTTGGCGGCAAGAAACTGCCGGAAGTGGGACGAGCATTGGGGGAAGGAATCAAAGAATTTAAGAAGGCACTTCAAGGCGATTCGGACGAGTCCAAGAAGAAAAACAAGTAAAATGTACGGCTTTAGGGAGGAAGATTTTTGAAACCGAGCGGCTGGATTTTTTTAGCTCTAAGTTGGGCTGTCATTATTGGAATGACGGTCTTTTCTTTTCGAAAAGTGCTCGCTAAAAAGAAAAGGTGAGAACCTTTTGCGCCCATAGCTCAAACGGATAGAGCACGAGCCTTCTAAGCTCGGGGTTGCAGGTTCAATTCCTGCTGGGCGCACATATCAAGGAAGCCTGATGCAGCCGGAGTTCAGTTTGGTAGATCATTTGGAAGAGTTAAGGAAAAGATTAATTATTGTCGGCCTTTCCATTCTCATTTTAGGAGTTCTCAGTTTTTTGGTTTCGGATTTTTTACTTCGTTGGGTTACCGCCCCCATTTTGGACCGGGTTTACAGCCTTTATTTTTTCTCGCCTTACGAAGCTTTTTTGGCGAAAATCAAAGTCTCGGTGGCAGGCGGAATTATTCTTTCTTTGCCCATTATCTTCGCTCAACTTTGGCAATTTGCTTCTCCGGGCCTTTATCCCAATGAAAAACGGATGGTGACAGTTCTTATCGGCTCATCCACGATTTTGTTTTTGGTCGG
This sequence comes from Candidatus Omnitrophota bacterium, assembly GCA_016206955.1. Taxonomy (GTDB): domain Bacteria; phylum Omnitrophota; class Omnitrophia; order Omnitrophales; family Danuiimicrobiaceae; genus 01-FULL-45-10b. The sequence continues at coordinate 154 of JACQQO010000041.1, read as the reverse complement.
AGTTTTATTCGCTTATTTTGTGGCAGTACCGATTGGTTTGCGATTCTTTCTCAATTTCAAATCCTCTGCGCTGACGCCTCTGATTTCACTTGACTCTTATTTTTCTTTCTTGATCTCATTTTTGATTGCCTTTGGGATCATGTTTGATCTGCCC
>JACQQO010000035.1 GCA_016206955.1 Candidatus Omnitrophota bacterium | reverse complement strand
GGACGGATTAAGTCGGTCCCGAGGACCAACATGTTAGTGGTCACCGATATCCCAACCAATCTCTACAAAATCAGGGAAGTGATTAGAAAGTTAGATAAGAGTACCCCTCAAGCTCACATTGATTCAAAGATTGTAAAAACTCAGATTCAAAAAGGCGAGAATTTGGGAATTACCTGGGCTCCTGGGGTTACAGCAATAGGTGCCGAACGACCAACTACCTTTCCCTTCACGGCTGAAAGGCGTCGAGAAGATCGGGATTTTTTTGAAGCTGTTTTTGGGCGGTTTTATCCTCAAATCGCCGATACCGCGAATACCCATGCTTTTGATACTACTGGTTTCCCAAGGCCTGCGGATGCCATAACCAACCAAGGCGGAGGCAATTTATTTACTCTTGGCACACTTGACTTTACTTCTTTTTCGGCAGTTCTTCAGTTTTTGAGGACACGGGCTCACACGAAGGTGATTTCAAATCCTCGCATTACAGTTCTCAATAATCAAGTGGCTAGCGTTAAAGTCACCAAAGATGTTCCTTATCCCACCTATGAACGGAATGAAACAACCGGCAGTTTTGAAATTTCAGGCTATGATTTCAAAAGTTCTGGAGTTCAAATGAAAGTGACTCCCCATATTAACGACGCCAGTGAAATTCTGGTTGATTTACAGCCGGAAGTGACTTCAATTTCCAGCACCGATGTAACTACCTTTACCACGAGTACTGCGGCAGCCTTACAATCACTCCCAAATATCAATGTGACAACCGCGGTGACTCAAGTTTTGATTAAAAGCGGGGAAACCATTGCCATCGGCGGTTTAATGACCGATTCCGTTGCGACGACCGAGCAAAAAGTGCCTTTCTTCGGTGACATCCCGCTGATCGGAAAGATTTTTAGGTCGAAAGACAGTGATCAAGGATCGAGCAATGAAAAAGTAGAAACCCTCTTTTTTGTTACGGTTACGATTGTGGATACAGAAGGTGAGGCAGTGGTAGCGCCGAGTCCCCAGCCAGGCACAGCCGCGGCAGCGGGGAATGCAGGCCCGGCCCAAACTCCTCTCACGATTCAAAGTGGCAATGTCGAAAAAATTTAATATGAAACTTACCTCATTTAAAGAAAGAATGGATAATCCTTATGAAAAAAGAGATCTTAATGTCTCTCGAGGTGAACGAGCGTCGAGTCGCGATCCTCGAGGATGGAAAATTGGAAGAATTTTTTATCGAGCGCGCCGACGCGTTCAAAATGTTCGGCAATATTTACAAAGGGAAAGTCAAGTCGATCGTCCCCGGGATTGGAGCCGCGTTTGTGGATTTGGGGACGAAAAAGGATGGCTTTCTTTATGTTGCGGACGCGGTTGAATCTCCGTTTGGTTTAGAATCCGCGTTTGAAGAAGTTGAGTACGAAGGCAAGAAAGAGCGAAGCGGCGAGACGCCGCAGATCGATCAAGTTTTAAAAATTGGGCAAGAAGTTTTTGTCCAAGTCGTTAAAGAACCCATCCGCGATAAAGGGCCCCGCTTAACCACCCACGTTGCGATTCCGGCACGGTATCTCGTTTTAATTCCGGGGGAAAGCAAAGTAGGCGTTTCTCGCCGCATTGATGACCATAAAGAACGCGAAAAAATCAGGGAGATTTTCTCTCAAATTGAGCTTCCAAAGGACAGCGGTTTTATTGTTCGAACCGCTGGGGAGGGTAAGTCCAAGCGCGAGTTTGCCCGAGACGTCAAATACCTCACCAAAACTTGGGGCCGCATCAAATCTGAAATTCATAAAAAGAAGGCGCCGAGTTTAATTCACCGTGAGCTTGATTTGGTCGAGCGCGTGGTCCGTGATTATTTTACCGAAGATATTGAGCGGATTGTAGTGGATCATCAAGATCTTTACCATCAGCTCCGCAGGTTTATCCGTCTCTACCTTCCGGGCGTCAATGTGCGTCTCGAGTGGCATAAGGAAGCGGTCCCGCTTTTTGAAAAATACAATATCGAAAAAGAAATCGAAAAAACGTTCCACAAAAAAGTCTATCTCCGTTCTGGCGGACATATTGTGATTGAACAAACCGAAGGGCTTGTCGCCATCGATGTCAATACGGGAAAATTCACGGGTCACCGCGATCTTGAGGAGACGGTCTACCGCACCAATTTGGAAGCCGCGCAGGAAGTGGCCCGTCAAGTCCGGCTTCGGGATATGGGCGGGATTATTGTGATTGATTTTATTGATATGTCCAAAGCCGATCACAGGCGGCATCTCTACCGGTTGTTTAAGGATGTGATCAAAAAAGACCGCGCCAAGACGAACATTTTGCAAATGTCAGAGCTTGGATTGGTTGAAATGACCCGTCAGCGAATTCGCCCCTCTTTAGAAAGCGCCGTGTACGATAGCTGCCCCTATTGCGAAGGGAAGGGCATTATCAAATCGGTGATTACGATGGCGATCCAAGCGATTAAAGAGGTTAAAAAGGCTTTAAATCATTCCCGGGATAAAGTGTTAAACGTCTATGCCCATCCGCAAGTGGTGGAACGGTTGGTTCGTGAGGAACAAAAATCGATCAGAGAGTTAGAGCAGGCTTCTAAAAGCCGGATTATCATTTTGCCCGATCCGAGTCTCCACCGGGAAGATATCAATATCACCTTTGTGAAATAGTTCTCTTGAGAGATTAGCGTGCCGAAAGAGAGATTGAGTGCCGCCGCCTTTGCTATCTTTCTTGTCACGTTTGTTGTTTATCTTCCCGCTTTAAACAGCGGATTTCTTTGGGATGACTATCCATTAATCGTTTCGAACCCCCATCTAAAAAATTTATCGGGCCTAACCAAAGTTTGGTTCGATTTATTTTCCCACTTTGCAAGTTATTATCCTCTTACCGTCACAAGTTTTTGGCTGGAATACCGTTTTTGGCAGCTCGAACCGTTTGGTTACCATCTCACGAATATCCTCCTTCATGCGGCAAATGCTAGCTTCCTGCTGCTTCTTTTGCGGAGGCTCAAGATCCCTGGGGCGTCATTGGCAGCCGCGGTTTTTGCTCTTCACCCGATTCAAGTCGAATCTGTGGTCTGGATTAGCGAAAGAAGAAATGTTCTTTCCTTGTTTTTTTATCTTTTGGCCGCTTTGTCCTATGTCCGTTTTTACAATTTGGATGGACCCTCTGGGCATCGAACTTACCGTGTCGGCTTTTACGTAGGGGTTTTATTTTTCTTTCTGTGCTCGGTTCTAAGTAAATCAACAGCCTGTAGTTTTCCGCCCGTTGCGCTTCTTCTCTTATGGTGGAAGGGAAAAAAGATTTGGTGGCGCGATCTTTTGCTTCTCGTGCCCATCGTGATTGCCAGCTTGGGGATTGGTTTCATTACCATCTTGCTCGAAAGAATCAATTTTGGGGCAGAAGGCATAAACTTTGCGTGGTCTTTTTGGGATCGTTTATTAATCACAAGCAAAGCTTTTTGGTTTTACATTGGGAAATTGCTCTGGCCCTCGAATTTATCGCTTATTTATCCGAGATGGGAAGTTTATTCGATAAGCCCATGGTATTTTATATGGGTTATACTCACGGCAGCGGGGCTTTTCGCATTAAGAAAGATCGTATCGAGAGAGAAATGGAAGGGACTGTTAGCCGCAGTCTTGTTTTTCTCGATTAATTTGATTCCGATATCGGGCTTTTTCAATGTCTCTTTTTTTGTGCAGTCTTTTGTTGCCAATCGGTGGCTTTATCTTCCGAGCATCGGTTTATTTGCATTAACAGGATTTGTCTGGCAAAAGTTCTTTGGCCACCGTGCCTTTTTGACAAAGTCAGTCCTTTTAAGTGTCTTTCTGCTTACCATCGGTGCCTTAACTTCTGCTCGGCTTTTTGATTTTCAGGATGAAAAAACCATTTGGATGGACACGATCCAGAAAAATCCGAAATCGGCTTGGGCGCGGTTTCATCTGGGTTTTGTATTTCAAAGGAAAGGAGAAATCGAGGGAGCTATTAACCAATATGCTGAGGCGATTAAACTTGATCCAACCCATGTGCATGCGCTTAATAATCTAGGGGTGATCATGTATAGTCTGGGCAGATTCGATCAAGCTGAAATTCTCTTTTCGGAAGTAGCTAGGCATCGGTCTAATAACGACAGCGTGTTCAAAAACCTTTTCCTTGCCCGCGTGAAAAAATCAGTTTATAATTCACAAGTCCGTGCAGACTAACTGATTGATATAAAATAGTTTAGTTCGATCACCAACGAGGTTTTATGGTCATTGGCATTAGTTTTTTTGTATTGGTTTTGCTTCTGGGAATCATTCTCTATTTGTGGCGGTTTCTTTCGAAAACGACTCGGTCAATTCAAAGTGAACTTGCTGAAATGACGAGCCGAGTCAGCACGCATTTGGAACAGACGGCACGGCTTGCACAACAGGCTGGAGAGGGCACGGTAAAGGCCATGAGCGAAGTTTAAAACCGTATTGGATATCTGGAGGAATCAAGCCGTTAGATTTTTGAAGTCGGGCAAGAAATTGGAAAGCTTCAGGATGTCTTGCGGGCTCCAAAAGCACGCGGAAACTTTGGCGAATTTATGTTAGCCGACGTATTGGGGCAGATTATTCCACAGGATCATTTCCAGCTTCAGTACTGTTTTCGAAATGGGACGCGCGTAGACGCTGCCATTTTTGTGGGAAATCATATGGTTCCGGTGGATGCCAAATTTCCCCTCGACAATTTTCAGCGCATTTTAGCCACGCAAACTCCGGAAGAGCGTAAGAAAGCAAGGCGTGAGTTTATCCGGGATGTGAAACGCCACGTGGATGTGATTTCAGAGCGCTACATTTCGCCCGAAGAAGGAACGCTTGATTTTGCGCTCATGTATGTTCCGGCAGAAAATGTTTATTACGAAGTGATCGCTTGTGATGATGATGCTGAAAGTTACACGTTAAGCAGTTATGCGCTTGAGCGCCGCGTGATTCCGGTTTCGCCGAATTGTTTTTATGCCTATCTCCAGGTGATTTTACTGGGCCTTCGCGGGCTTAGGATAGATCAGGCCGCACGAGAAATTGCAGAATCGCTCATGAAAATGCAAAGCGATTTTAAAAAACTGGCAGAAGATTTTGGCGTTCTCGGCACTCATATCAATCATGCGAAGGGAGCTTATGAAAAGGTTCAGCGCGGGGTGGATCAATTTCAAGTCAAGATTAGTTTAGTAGATCAAGTGAAGTTGAAAGACTCTCCAATCGAAAAGGCGCCCTTGGATGCAAGTGGAGTTTTAAAAACATGAGGATTCAAAAAGCGATCGCCATCATGTGTTTGTGTGTTTTATATTCGAGATTTTTATTTGGTGCCGAAGAAGCTCAAGTAGACATTCAAAAAATAGAAGGGCGCACGGAAGCCACGATCAGTTCTATTGAGCCTCGTGAGCCCGAACCACCCAAGGAGCCGTTGAAGCAGATCCTGACGCTTCCCGAAAGGACTATCGTAGGTACAGCCCGAATTACAAGTAAGGTCATGGGTCAAGTAGCGGATGCGTCGGTATTGGCCGTTCAAACCGCAGGCGGTTTTGTACTTTCTCCGCTTGTTCATGCAATTGATGTCAAAAATTGGCGACAAAAGTCTAAATCGACTCATTAATATGGAG
>JACQQO010000033.1 GCA_016206955.1 Candidatus Omnitrophota bacterium | reverse complement strand
TTTCCGCTCAAGCGAGGGCATAATGGCATCGCGGAAAGCGCGAATCAATTCCCAATCTTGGAAGGTATTTGATTGGAGAGGTGTTTCCGAAATTTCCCAAATACTTTCGTGGACAGACATCATTCCCTCTTCGATCGGAAACGAGCGCCATACTTCATCCATCGTAAACGAAAGAATGGGCGCTAAGATTTTCACCAATCGAGATAAAATCTCAAACAGGCCATTCTGAGCTGAACGTCTCAAATTTGAAGTTTGAGAAGCTGTATAAAGTGTGTCTTTTAAAATATCGAGGTAATAAGAACTTAAATCAATTGAGCAAAAATCGTGCAGCTTCTGGAATACCGCGTGGAAATCATAAGCATCATACCGTCCAGCTGCCAGTTGCGATAACTGGTCCGCTTTACTCACCGCCCATTGATCTAAAGGATGAAGCTGATCCATTGAAATCCTGTTTTTTCTAGGATCAAAGTCATGTAAATTGCCAAGAAGGTATCTGAAGGTATTCCGGATTTTTCGGTATTGATCGGCCAGCTGTTTTAAAATTTCTCCAGAAAGCCGGACGTCGAATTGATAATCGCAGGAAGAAACCCAAAGCCTCAAAATATCCGCGCCAAATTCTCTCATCACATCCTGCGGCGCAATCACATTTCCGGCCGATTTTGACATCTTTTTCCCTTCCCCATCGACGACAAATCCATGCGTTAAAACGCCCGTGAACGGAGTTTGCCCATCGAGCGCCACTGCGGTGGTTAAAGCACTTTGGAACCACCCTCGGTGTTGATCGGAACCTTCCAAATATAAATCAGCGGGATATTTTAACTCTTTCGATTGTTTCAAAACCGCTTGATGACTGACGCCTGAATCAAACCAAACATCGATGATATCCTCTTCCTTTTTAAAATCGGATTTCTTGCACTTTGCGCACTTGAAACCTGGAGGTAAAAAATCAGCGGCCGGACGCGCGAACCACGCATCGGCACTTTCTTTTTGAAAGATGGCGATTACTTTTTCCTTCAATTCGCTTACAAAAAAAGTGTTGGGACAATGCGTACACGAAATAATCGGGATCGGAACCCCCCAATAACGCTGGCGCGACAAACACCAATCGGGTCGGCTTTCCACCATGGAACCGATCCGATTTTTGCCCCAATCTGGCGTGAATTTAATTTTATTTTGAATTGCATCGCCCATTTTCCTGCGCAGATTTTGATGATCTACTTTTAAAAACCACTGAGGGGTTGCGCGGAAGATGATCGGTTTTTTACACCTCCAGCAATGGGGATAGGAATGTTGAATTTCCTCTTCGTGAAGCAATGTCTTTTTTTCTTTCAAAAGTCCGATGATCTTTTCATTGGCTTTAAACACGTTCATTCCCTCGCACGAAGGAAATTCTTTGGTAAATTTTCCCTTCTCATCCACGGGCGAAAGAATCGGAAGAGCGTTTTTTAAATGACCATATTGATAATCTTCTTCCCCATGCCCGGGCGCAATATGAACGATTCCAGTTCCATCTGTACTGGAAACATAATCGGCTAAAATCCGTTTTGAGCCTCCCTTTGAGAAAGGCCTTTCCGCTTGCGAGAAAGGAATGGCCTCACCGGAGAACTGAGCAATGATACGAAGATTTTTCCAGCCGAGCTTTGTTTTCAAATTTTCTTGTAATTCTTTTGCAAAAATAAAAATCCCTTTTTCGGTTTCGCAGGCAACATAATGGAGTCGAGGATGAAAGGCAATGCCCACATTTGCCGGAAGCGTCCACGGGGTTGTCGTCCAAATCAAGATGCCGACCGACTTTCCCTTGATTAAGTTTCGAAAAGCCGGATCACAATTTTCTTCTTCCAACTTAAAAGCAACGTAAATCGATTTTGAGGTTTTATCCTCATATTCCAATTCCGCATCAGCAAGCGCCGTTTCGCAATCCCAACACCATGGAACAGGTTTCAAGCGCTGTTCAATAAATCCTTTTTCGTAAAGTGTAATAAACGATTCAGCAATCATAGCTTGATAAGTAGGGTCCATCGTTCGATAAGGTTTTTCCCAATCGCCGAAGATGGCAAGTCGTTTAAATTCTTCGCGCTGGATTTTGATAAAGCGCTCAGCATATTTTCGAGCTTCTTTTCGAAAAGCGAGGCGCTCGACTTCGTCTTTCCGTTTGCCCATTTCCTTTAAACATTGGTGCTCGATCGGAAGCCCATGACAATCCCAACCGGGGATATAAAGGGCGCTGAAGCCGCGCATGGTTTTATATTTGACGATGATGTCTTTTAAGATTTTATTCAGGGCATGGCCAATGTGGATACGGCCATTGGCATAAGGAGGCCCGTCATGCAAAATAAATTTTTTTTCCCTCCGGCGGATTTGACTCAAAATTCGCTCATTTAGTTTCTCTTCAGCCCATAGACGGAGGCGTTTTGGTTCTGCCTCAGGAAGGCTCGCCTTCATTGAAAAGGAAGTTTGAGGAAGATGGATGGTAGATTTGTAATTTTTGGGCTTAACGGACATGAGGAAGTTGATGCACGAAAAATTCGATCAGCTGATCCAGTTTTGGGCCCGCTTCAGATGCAGTTCGGATAATTTCCTCGATGTTGACCGGCTTGAGATGACCGGGGTCGCAAAGGTCAGTGACCACACTAATTCCTAAAATCTCAAAACCGGCGTGAACTCCCACAATCACTTCCGGAACGGTCGACATTCCGACCAAATCAGCGCCCCACTCACGCATCATGCGGTATTCAGCCCGCGTTTCAAGACAGGGACCGCTTACGCCCAAATAGACTCCGCGTTTTAAGGGAATATGTTTGGCACGCCCTGCGCGCTCGGCCAAGGCGATCAGCCGCTCGGAATAAGGTTGACTCATATCCGGAAACCGAATGCCCAATCGGCCGTCATTGGGACCTGCCAAGGGATTGACGCCCATATGATTGATATGATCTTCGATTAAGATGAGATCTCCTTTTTTGTAATCCAAATTCAGGCCGCCTGCCGCATTTGAAACAATTAAAATTTGTGCTCCCAATTTTTTAAGCACCCGGATGGGAAAAGTCACTTGCTCAAGCGTATATCCCTCGTAAAAATGGAAACGCCCGTCCATCACCACCACTTTTTTCCCGCCCAACATTCCAAAGAGAAGTCGGCCTGCATGAGATGCAGCGGTTGATTTTGGGAAATGGGGAATCGACTCATAGGAAATGGCCGCCTCTTCGCTCACACGCTTGCTCAAATTGCCAAGACCTGTTCCCAAAACGACGGCGATATCAGGCCTAAAGGCTGTCTTTCGCCAAATCGCGTTGACGGCGCTTGTGATTTTCTGAAACAAATCCGAACGCTTTTGAACTAAACTCATCGTAAGCCTATTTTAAACGCCGCCAAACTGAAAGGCAAGCCGCTGCAAAATACCGACCACAAAACTATCGATAAAACTGATCAATATAAAAGCAACCACGGGAGAAAAGTCGATCATTCCGACTTGAAGTGGAAGACGTCTTAAAGGAAGCAAAATAGGATCGGTAATGCGGTAAAGCAAGCTAATGGGTTCTGAAAATGAACTGGCCTGAAACCACGAAACAATGATTCGGATCACCAGCAGAAAATAAATGACCTTGAAAATCATCGAAACCAAAATAGCAAGCGAGGCAAAAAATTGCCCGATGATAAACATGAGGACCTCCTTTTAACTTTGGCTTAGTTCCCTTGCACGACGGACAGCCCGGTTAATGGCCTGAGAAAAAATTTTCGGAAACCCTTTCGCAAATAAAACCTTGAGCGCGGCTTCAGTCGTCCCTTTCTTTGAAGTGACCATCTTCCGAAGCTCTTTCGGCGAATGAGCCGAGATAACGGCAAGATGTGCCGCTCCCAGCGCAGTTTGAGTCGCTAAGAGTTTTGCAGAAGTTCGGGGAATTCCCCCTCGCTCTGCTCGCTTGGCAAGAAGTTCCATCATCAGGAAGAAATAAGCGGGACCACTTCCGCTGACCGCAGTCACCAAATTAAAATATTTCTCGGGAAGCTCAACCGCTTTGCCGCAACCGCAAAAAATAACGCTTGCCGCTTTAAGCGCCGCACGGTTTCGGCTCGTAATCGCCGTCATTCCTTCCCCGACTTGCGCGCCCAAATTGGGCATCGCCCGAACAATTGCCACGCGTCTTCCGAAAGCGCGGTCTAATGCTTTGATGGGAATCCCCGCCAAAATGCTAACGATCACATGCTTAGAATGTAAATGGGGACGCATCTCTTTACCAACTGAATCAAGATCCTGCGGCTTGACGGCCAAGAGGATGATCTCCGATCGGCGAACCAATTCCAAATTGCTTTTCGCACGATGGACGCCAAACTTTTTCGAAACCGATTTTGCTTTAGAAATCAAAGAATCGTGAACACAAATACGGTTTGGATGCGCGATTTGAGAATGAAGAAGCCCGTTTAAAATTGCGCTTCCCATATTGCCGCATCCAATAATCCCGATCGTTTTGTTGATTCGTTTCATGATTTTTATAATCTTGGCCCAAAAACAGCCGTTCCAATTCTCAGCAAATTTGCTCCTTCTTCAACAGCAATTTCAAAATCAGAACTCATTCCCATCGAAAGATAATGCCAATCTAAGTCGAAATTTTGCTTCAAACGATCACGCAATTGAAGAAGGGAACAGAACGATTCACGTATCCGTTCCTGATCTTCCGTCAACGGCCCTATGGTCATGAGACCACGCACATTTAAATGCCCGCATTTTATAATTTCAGAAACAGCGGTTTCTACTTCTTCGGGCTTAAAACCATGCTTGGTTTCCTCACGAGACGTATTCACTTGAATCAAAAGATCAACTGTTTGATCTTGTTTTGCAGCTTCCTTTTCAATTTCTCGCGCTAACTCGATTCGGTCTAAAGAATGGATCAAAACCACACGGCCTATTAAAGATTTAATTTTGTTCGTTTGAAGCGAACCGATAAAGTGCCACTGAATGTCTTTCGGCAACTGCTCTGCCTTGGCCAATAATTCCCGGACTCGATTTTCTCCAAAATCACGAATCCCAAGTTCATAGGCTTGCTCGATTCTGCTCATCTCAACTTCTTTGGTCACTAAGACAAGCTTAATTTGCTTGGGATCGCGTTTGGAACGACGGCAAGCCTGATCGACCCGTTCTTTGACTTCACGCAGCTGCCGAGTGAGCATTAGTGTGATAATCTAACACAGTTTTCGAAATAAATCTTCTATCTGATTTAGTTTACCGGAAGAAATCAGAACCACCGTTTTTCCATCTTCCGCAAGCGCATAAAAAGCGTCGCGGCCGGAGGCTTCTTTGCCTTGAATCAGCGTTTGTTCCGAATGGTCTTGAAACACCACGCGGAAAATGCGCTCGCCGGGGTTAAGTCCGAGCTTCCGGTTTTCCATTCGGGTTGTATCCAAAAATTCCTTCACGAATAAATTCTCCAAACTCACAAGCAAAGTATTCACCGCGTCTTTTCCCAACATGGCTTTCTTGGGTTTTTCCAGCATCCAATCTTTTCCGCTGCGTGTGATTTCAAATTCTGCTTTTGGCGCGTGGAATTGAATGGAGCGGATGTCTTTTTCAAGCAAGTAGAAAATCTTCTTCTTTCGGACGGTATAAAGCGTTTTGTCGAAAGCCGCAAGGAAATTGGGGTCCACCAAAAAATATTTGGATTCATGCCTCCATTTGGCGTAAGCGCCCTCAATCACGGCAGCCTTGGAACCAATCAAAAGGCAGCGTTCCTCTGATTTCAAATTGGTAACCATGCAGATCGCAAGCTCAGGCTGATCGAAACCAAATTCGTTTGATTGCGAAGGGTCAAACGAAAGGGACCTGATACGGGGGGAAAATTTGAGAAGACCTATAAAACCATCCACAATGACCGACTCGGCAGGATAATCTACCGGTTTGGTCAAACGCCAAGCTTGGTCATCTGACTTCGAAAATGAAAGTTCGGTCTCTTTTGCAGTATCGCGGATTGTGATTTGGCGGACCGATTCGTTTGGGTCTAAGCTCAGAATTCGGCTTTTGGCTGCTTCGGTAGAAAAAGAATAGTTGCTTTCGGCAGGATGGCGGCCGCGGATTTTAAACCAATAAAAACTGGTTAGAAAAATTAAAATGAGAAGAAAAAATAAAGTTCTTCTCCCGCTCATCCCCCCACCTGCTTTAAAAGAGCGCAATGCTTTAAATTCATGCGCTCTTTTATTTCTGAAAGAAATTCTGCCATTTCATGGCTCAATAAGCCAAATGAAACGGCAGAGAAAGCAGGTGGTGGGATCAATTGAACCGTCTCCTCCAAAAAAACACGGCTGTTCCGGTGATCAAGTAACAAACGGGAAATCCCAAGACAGGCACATAAAACAGAAATTCTTGATCGGTTTCCTTGAGATAAAGCGGCGTCGCCGCGCGAGCGCGCGGTCTGGTGGTAATGGCAAGGTCATCGCCCGAAAGCCACGCGATGGTATTGAGGATCAAATCCTTATTGCCAGAAAGATTCAAATAACCGTTCGTAACAAAATCGCTGTCACCGAAAACGACAAGTCTTCCTTTCCCTTTTGTTTTCTGAACACTAACGGCAACTGAAATAGGGCCTAGATTGTCTTTTTTTTCATCAAATTGAGCTTTTCCGTCTCCCAAATCTTTAAGATTCGTTTCCGCCCAACTTCCAGAGCCCGTCAATGCAATTTCGGTAATCTCGAACCCTCCAGGTACTTCTTTCGCTCTTCGGACCGAGCGCGCGATCGGAAAAAATGAGGTCAGTCGAAATCCTTGAGTAATGGCGTGCGGCCTGTATTCGCTGATGAGCGGAATTAAATAATCAGCTCCGAACAGTTTGCTTAATTTATCCACGATGACATCGTCTCCCAACTCAACGCCATATTCCAATAGAAATTGTTTTAAATTCTTTCCTTCCCCTGAATCCACGGGATCCATTAAAACAAGTAAGTTTCCACCGCGTTCCAAATATTTCTTGATGACTTGGATTTCTTCTGGAAGCAAATCCACGCGAGGCCCACCCAGAACTAAAAGATCAGTTCCCTTCGAAATCCCGTCGCGCATCAGCACGGTTTCCTGCACCTCATAATTGGAATCGATCAGTTTTTGGCGAAGGAGTCCATAACCCACTTTTTCGTTTGCCTCAGACAAAGACGCTCCGCCATGGCCGGTCGCAAAGGTGATTCGCTTCGTTTCTTGACGAAGCAGTTTGGAAAGAAGGTTCGTGATTGCTTCCTCGCTCATCTGCTTGGTTTTCTCGCGCCTTCCTTTCACTTCAATCACCGTGGTTTCATAAGCATCCACTTGATATTGCTTGGCTTTGGCCGGCATCCGGTCAGGATCGTAAAATTGAACATGAAATTTGGGATGATGATAGGCATATTCTTTAAGCAAATCTTCGAGGATCTGTTTTGAAACTTGATCATCTCTAAAAAAAGCGCGAACCTCTATGGTTTCATTTCTGAGGGCTTTGAGCACTTGAAGAGACTGAGGCGAAAGGCTGTAGACTTTACCTTCGCTAAAATCGAACCGGTAATGATACGTGCGAAGAATAAAATATCCAAACAGCGCGATTAAAAAAGCGGCAGAAAGAAGAACGGTAAAATGAAAGGATGAAAATAAATTCCTAGATTTCACGGCTTATTTCTTCCAGGTTCGGATTTCAAGCGTACTCAAGGTAGCAAAAAGGAAAAAAGAGATAAACAAAATAAAAAACGCAAGATCCTTTGTATCCACAATGCCGCGCCCAAGATCCCGAAAATGTTCCACCAAGGACATTTCTTTAAAAACGATGCCAAGCGTTGGGCTCGTCCACTCAGCCATCCAACCGACAATCCAAAAGAAAAGTAAAATGGCAAAACCAATTCCCGCACTCACGGCCTGGCGCTCCACAAGAGATGACATCAATAACCCCAAAGCCACGAAACTTGCCCCTACCAATAAAAGGCCGCCGTAACCCGTTAAAAGAGATACGGTCTCGAACTTTGCGCCCACCGCGCGTGCCAGAAAAAAATAGGCAATGGTCGGCGAAACCAGCAAAAAAACCAGTGCCAGAAGGCTTAAAAATTTCCCGATCACAATTTGCACATCCGAAATGGGATAGGTAAATAACAATTCCAAAGTGCCCTGCGACTTTTCTTCAGCCAAAGAGCGCATCGTTAAAACGGGAATTAAAAGAAGTAAAACAGCCGCCAAACTTGCCAGAAAGGAGCTTAAAACCCCCTCGGTTAAATTCAAACTGACCACTTGAAGTTTGGGATTCGTGGCCACTTGATAGGAAACCAAACTAAAATAACTGAGTCCCGACCAAAAGAAGTAGCCGGCCACTCCCAGAAAAAAAACAGCCAAAAGATAAAAAGAAAATGAATGAAGCCATGATTTTAAATCTCGTGCTGCAATCGCAATCACTTTTGACATAACTCTACCTCTTTGTTCACGACTTTAAGAAAAATATCTTCCAAGCTTGCTTCGATGGATTTCAATTCCAAATCCGCGGCCATTTTGCCTTCATTTAAAATTAAGACCCGCTCACAAGTCATTTGGACTTCAGAAAGAATATGAGTCGACAAAAGGATGGTGCGTTCATGACGCAACAATTGAATCAAATTTCTCATTTCTACGATCTGCTTGGGATCTAGGCCGTTGGTCGGCTCATCTAAAATCAAAAGCTCGGGATCTCCAAGCAAAGCTTGAGCCAGGCCCAGGCGCTGTTGATATCCTTTTGAAAGTTTCCCGACCAACCGATTGAAGACGGATTCAACACCGCATTGTTCTGCCGTTTTTTGGATGGCGGTTTTTTGCGTCCGAAATGAAATTCCCTTGAGTTGGGCCACATAAGAAAGAAAATCTTTTGCGGTCATATCCCGATAAAGCGGATTATTTTCGGGTAAATAACCGATTTTTCTACGAATCTCGGATTTAGATTTGCAAAGGTCTTTACCGTCGATTAATACTTGACCTTCGCTCGGCGGGAAAAAACCGGTAATCAAACGCATCATCGTGGTTTTCCCCGCCCCATTTGGGCCTAAAAACCCAACCACTTCTCCACGTTTGATTTCAAACGTGATGTTTTGGAGCGCTTTGATAGGTCCGAAAAATTTCGAGACGTTTTGGACTGAAATCATCCCACCACCTGCTTTCTTGCCGCCATAGGCGGCAATGTTTCTTTGAAACAAAAAAAACTCGCTACTGCTAATTTAAAAACCATAGCGAGTTTTTTAAAAGCAGGTGGTGGGATCATTGAGATTTAACGCGCGCAAACTTACGCTTGCCGCACTGGATCACAACGGGTTTTGCGAGGGAAACTTTTTGATCTGCATTCGTCACCCGAACATCGTCAATCTTCACACCGCCCTGTTCAATCAACCTTCGGGCTTCACTTTTGCTTGGCACGAGGTTGGTTTGATGAAGCAAAGAAACAACATCAAGTTCTTTCTCCTTCAAAGAAATGTCCTGTACTTCATCGGGCAAACCTTTGTCCCGAAAGACACGGTCAAATTCCTGACGGGCTGCTTGGGCATTTTTTTCACCGTGATAAAGTGTGACAATTTGTTCTGCAAGCTTCGCTTTGGCTTCTCGAGGACTAGAAGAAACAAGTCCAATAATCGGCTCGTACTCCTCGCTTTTCAAGCCGCTTACATACTGACAATAGCGTGAAATCAAAACGTCTGGAAGCGACATGACTTTCCCAAAAATTTCTTTGGGCGAATCGTTAATATTGATCGCATTTCCAAAACTCTTACTCATTTTTCTGATGCCATCCGTTCCTTCCAAAAGCGGCAAGGTCATGACCATTTGAGGCTTTTGGTTCCATACTTTTTGAAGTTCCCTGCCCACGAGCAAATTAAATTTTTGATCGGTTCCGCCAAGTTCCACATCGGATTTAACGACTACCGAATCATAGCCTTGCAACAGTGGATAAAGCAATTCAAGCAAAGCAATTGGTTGATTATTTTTGTAACGATTTTGAAAATCGTCCCGCTCCAAAACACGAGCCACCGTGTATTGAGACGTCAAATTTAGAAAATCCTGCGGCTTCATTTGATCGAGCCACTCCGAGTTATAACGAACTTCGGTTCTCTTGCGATCCAAAATTTTAAACGCTTGCACTTCGTAAGTTTTCGCATTTTCTTTCACTTGGCTGGGTGAAAGCATCGGCCTGAGTTCACTGCGCTCAGAGGGATCGCCGATTCGGGCTGTGAAATCACCGATGATGAAGACAATTTGATGGCCAAGATCCTGCAACCGCTTTAACTTTCTTAAAGGGACCGTGTGGCCCAAATGAAGGTCGGCCGTGGAAGGATCGGCACCGTATTTAATTCGAAGCGCACGCTTCTCGCTAAGCCTTTGGCGGAGTTCTTCCTCGGTAATGAGATCGACAAGGCCTTCTTTAAAAACCTTTAGCTGATCGGTCGGATTTATTGGCATAAGTATAGGAATCGAAGCATTTTAACAACGAACCGCCCCCGCGTCAATCGAAGTGAATTTGAACCATTTCCTTTTGCTTCGGAACCGTTCAGACCATAGATATGCATAGGGAAACTTTACCTGCCTTCGCTACACTGCGCACGGATGATTCTAGGTCAATCGCCTAAGCAGAATCATCCGTGCTCGTTAGAAATTTTGCCTCGCTTCGATCTAGAAGCTCAGCAAAATTTAAACGCTCCGGCAGGCAAAGTTTCCCTTCATCTCCATCATAT
>JACQQO010000037.1 GCA_016206955.1 Candidatus Omnitrophota bacterium | reverse complement strand
ACGTCCGGTCTTATCATATTTCCTCTGAAAAAGTAAAGCGGGAGTTAGGTTTCGTTCCGAAGCATACGATTGAAGATGCGATTGTGGATTTAATTAGGGCTTTTCGGGATGGCAAAATCCAGGATTCGATGACAAATATTCGTTACTATAACATAAAGTCGATGCAACATCTTCAGTTTAAACCCATATGATTTTGACAGACACTCGCATCCTCCAAGAGCTTTACCGCCGGATGCTTCAAATCCGAAAGGTAGAAGAAAAAATAGCTGAGCTTTACCCCGAGCAGGAAATGAGATGTCCTGTTCACTTGTGCATTGGGCAAGAAGCAATACCTGTCGGCGTTTGCGCAAACTTGTTGGCAGAAGATTGTGTCTTAAGTGCTCATCGTTCCCATGGACATTACTTGGCAAAGGGGGGTAACCTGAACGCGATGATGGCTGAGCTATATGGGAAAAAAACAGGTTGCAGCGGTGGTAAGGGTGGCTCAATGCATTTAGTGGATATCGAAGCTGGGTTTCTGGGTTCAACACCCATTGTGGGCAGTACGATTCCCATTGCGGTTGGCGTCGCTTTTGCTTCTGTGTCGCGTGGAGAAAGACGGGTTGTGGTTGTTTTTTTTGGAGAAGCAGCCATTGAGGAAGGGGTTTTTCATGAGAGTTTAAATTTCGCTGCGCTTAAGAAATTGCCCGTTCTATTTGTTTGTGAGAACAACCTTTACTCCGTCTACTCTCCGCTCTCTGTTCGTCAACCGAATGGCCGAGAGGTGTATACGTTAGCCAAAAGCCACGGTATCGCGAGTTACCATGGAGATGGCAATGACATTTTTGAGGTTTTTAACCTGGCTCAGGAAGCGACCGCGGAAATTAGGCAAGGCGGAGGACCCATATTTCTAGAATTTAAAACATATCGTTGGCTAGAGCATTGTGGGCCCAATTTAGATAATCACTTGGGTTACCGAACCCGGCAGGAATTTGAGGAATGGAAGAGACGGTGCCCGTTGAAAAAAAAGAAGGAATATTTGCGAGACAAAAAATTGATGTGCGATTCCGATTTTGATCGAATCGCAAGCGAAATTGACGCAGAAATTCAAAGCGCCGTTCGGTTTGCAAAAGAAAGTTCATTTCCAGAGGAACACCTTCTCCTGAAGCACGTATATGCCCCCTAGCCTGAAGGTGTTGTAGTGGCGAAAATAAAGTTTGATTCAGAGCGATGGAAAAATGTGATTTTGACGTTGTCGTTATCGGTGGCGGTATTGTTGGATTAGCTACCGCTCTGGCGTTTATCAAACAATACCGACGCTATCGGATTGCCTTGGTCGAAAAAGAAGCCGAAGTAGCCCTTCACCAAACCGGACATAACAGCGGTGTTCTTCATAGCGGTATTTATTATGCGCCCGATTCGTTGAAGGCAAAACTTTGTGTCAGCGGCGTTCAACGGTTACTCCAATTTGCAGAAGAAAACGCTATTCCGTATGAGCTGTGTGGAAAACTGATTCTCGCCACAAGGGTGGAAGAAGTGCCCCTCCTTAAAGCACTATGGAAGCGCGGAGTTGCCAATGGCGTTCCCGATCTTCAACTGATCGATGCGATTAAAATTAAAGAATTAGAACCTTATGCCAGAGGTCTTTATGGCTTATATTCTCCAAAGACCGGGATAATCGATTTCCGATTGGTAGCGCAAGCAATGGCTCGGCATTACGTTGATCAAGGCGGATGTTTGATGGTCAACAGAGGGGTCACGAAAATTACGAGCCAGAGTGGGAGGTATCATCTTTTTTCTGATCGAGAGAGCATTTGCGCAAGATACGTCATTAACTGTGGTGGTCTTTTTGCAGATCGGATTGCAGAGATGATGGGTTTAAAACTCAAGGTTCGCATTGTTCCAATCCGTGGTGAATATTTTATGATACGACCGGAAAGAAAGTTTTTGGTCAGGAATTTGATTTACCCGGTTCCTTCTCAGGCCTTGCCGTTCTTAGGAGTTCATTTGACACGGACTCTCGACGGCAGTTTGAAGGCAGGTCCGAATGCTGTTCTTGCTCTGGCACGGGAAGGATACAGGAGAGCCGAGGTGAAATTGGGGGATCTGTTGGAAATGATGGCTGATCTTCGCTTGTGGAAAATGGCCAAAAAATATTGGAAGGTTGGCGTATTTGAAGCTTTTCGAGCGATCAACAAGAGTTCTTTCGCCGCCCTCTTGAGACAATTTGTTCCTGAAATGCGTGAAGAGGATTTGGTTCCGGGACCATCCGGAGTTCGAGCCCAGTGTATCGATGAAAATGGGACTCTCATTAATGATTTTGAAATTGTAGAAGGACCTCAAGCGATCCACGTCCTCAATGTTCCGTCGCCTGCCGCTACGGCCTCCTTTTCGATTGCTGATTATATCGTCAACCTCGCTGGGCGAGCGTTTGCTTTGCAATCATGAATACTGACTCGACGAACAGAGAGCTGAAATTTTTTCAGGCGATTCAGGAAGCTACGGATCTTTGTTTGTCGCAAGATCCGAATGTTTATGTAATGGGGCTTGGCGTTCCTGATCCAAAGGGGATTTTTGGGACGACGCTCGGTTTACAAAAAAAGCATGGAAGCGAGCGTGTAATAGATATGCCGACTTCAGAAAATGGAATGACCGGCGTTGCCGTTGGTTCCGCGTTAGCGGGCATGAGACCTATGATGGTGCATCAACGAATCGATTTTGCACTTTTGGCGATTGATCAAATTGTCAACCAAGCGGCCAAGTGGTGCTATCTTTTCGGCGGAAAGATGAGTCTTCCCTTGGT
>JACQQO010000036.1 GCA_016206955.1 Candidatus Omnitrophota bacterium | reverse complement strand
TCGGGATTATCGTGCACTTCAACCATGATGCCGTCACAACCGGCGGCAACGCCGGCGCGCGCGACCGGAGTCACGTATTCCCACTTTCCGGTTCCATGAGAAGGATCTACAAGCACCGGCAGATGAGTGAGCTCCTTCAAAACCGGAACGGCATTGATATCGACCGTATTTCGCGTGGCGGTTTCAAAGGTTCGAATCCCACGCTCACAAAGCATGACATTGAAATTTCCCTTCGAAAGAAGATATTCGGCCGAAAGAAGAAGTTCGTTCACCGTGGAGCTTAAGCCGCGTTTCAGGAGTACCGGTTTTTTTGATGAGCCCACTTCTTTAAGCAAATCAAAATTCTGCATATTTCGGGCGCCGATCTGGAGCATATCCGCATAATCCGAAACCAGTCCGACGGTGCGCGTATCCATCACTTCGGTCACCACAAGCAAGCCCACTTCATTCGCCGCTTCGCGCAAATATTTTAATCCCTCTTCTCCCAGCCCTTGAAAACTGTAAGGCGAGGTACGCGGCTTAAAGGCTCCGCCTCTCAAAAAAGTGGCGCCGGATTTTTTCACTTCTTTGGCGATTCGAAGCAACACGTCAGGGCCTTCCACGGAACAGGGCCCTGCCATCACTACAATTTTATTTCCGCCCACTTTGACGCCGTGGTCCATCGTGAATTCGCTGTTTTCAGGTTTAAATTCGCGGCTTGCTAGCTTGTAGGGTTTTAGGATCGGCATGACTTTCTCGACGCCGGGGAATACTTCAAGCGGCTGAACCTGAAGTTTTGCTTCTTCACCGATCACACCGATAATGGTCCGTTCCACCCCTCGCGAAACTTGTGGCGTGAGCCCAAGTTCCTTAACTTTCTCGCAGATGTGATTGATTTGCTCCGGCGTTGCCGAAGCTTTTAAAACAATGATCATTGTTAATCTCCTCAGTACAAAAGTTATAAGTAATAAGTTTTAGGTTATAAGTTCCACAATCGCCGTTCGGCTTTTACTTAAAACTTATAACTTAAAACTTACAACTCTTTCTTGAGTGCACGCTTCAGAGCATGGACAAATCTCATCAACTCAAACCGAGTTCCAATCGTCACTCGAATGTGAGTGGGAAGGCCGTAGGCATTCATTGCCCTTACGATCACGCCCCGTTTCATAAGCGCTTCTGAAACTTTTCGGGCCTCACGGCCCAGATCCACCAAAACAAAATTGGCTTCACTTGAAACAAATGGAAGTCCCATCTGAGTGAATTTTCGGTAGAGATAAAGCCTGCCTCGGCTGATGAGCCTTTTGGAACGCCACAAAAAATGCCGATCATCGAGCGCCGCGCAAGCCCCGATCTGAGCGATTCGGTTCACATTAAATGGCTGGCGGACTTTATTGAGATAAGCCGCCATTTCGCGCGAAGCCATTCCATAACCAATGCGAAGGCCCGCAAGGCCAAAGGATTTGGAAAAAGTCCGGAGCAAGACAACGTTTGGCTTATTGGCTTTCACATGAAAAAGAAGATACGGAAAATCCTTGGCCTCGACAAAATCAATGTAGGCTTCGTCGAAACATACAATCACGTCTTTCGGCACTTTGCTTAAAAAATCCTCCACTTCTGCCACTTTCACATATGTGCCCGTAGGATTATTCGGATTCGCAATAAAAATAAGCCGCGTCCGCTCGTCCACTTGATCCAGAATGCCTTTTAAATCGTAACGGAAATCTTTCATCGGCACCGGCACGAAGGATGCGCCGCACGTCTGGGCAATCAAAGGATAAACCAAAAAGGAAGTTTCTGATGAAATCACGCGGTCTCCCTCATTTAAAAATCCGCGCGCGAGAAGTTCGATGATTTCATTGGAACCGTTTCCGAGCACAAATTGATCCGCCGGCAAATGAAATTCCTGCGAAAGCCGCTCTTTCAGTTCATGGCCGCTTCCATCGGGATAAAGATGCACTTTCCTCAAAGCGACGCGCATGGCTCTTAAAGCTTTGCGGGAAGGGCCCAATGGATTTTCGTTGGAAGCAAGCTTTGTGACATGGAGAAGCTCGAGCTCTCGTTCCACTTCTTCGATGGGCTTGCCAGGCTCATAAGGTACAATCGCTTGAACGTAATCTTTAAAGAATCGCTTCGTCATAATTTCCATAATTTCGCTTCACGAGATACGCTTCACCCTTCACGCATCTTTACCGCAGGATAGGAACCGAGCACTTTAAGGAAGCGAACACATCCTTCCATGGCATTTAAGGTTTTCTTAATGGACGCGTCCTGAACGTGGCCTTCCATATCAATAAAAAAGTAGTAATCCCAAGCCTTCTTTTTGGAAGGCCGCGATTCGATTTTGGTCATGTTCACGCGGTTTTTTCGAATTGGCTCGAGCATTTCATAAAGCGCGCCCACTTTGTCCTTAATGGACACGACAATCGAAGTCTTATCTTTTCCCGAACGAGCCGCCATTTTCCGGCCCACCACCAAAAATCGAGTCACATTGTGAGCTAAATCTTCAATTCCCTCCGCGAGAATCGTTAAGTTATAAAGATTCGCCGCAAGTTTTGAGGCGATCGCCGCAGAACCGACCTCCTCCTGAGCGCGACGGGCGGCTTGAGTTGTGCTTGCGGTTTCAATCAGCTCAGCCCGATGAAGATTTTTCTCAAGCCACAAACGGCATTGGCCAAAAACTTGAGGATTGGAATAAACTCTTTTAATGCTCTTCATATCGCAGGCTGCCATTAAATTGTGAGAAATCTCAAACAGAATTTCGGAACAAATTTTAAGATCCGAATCGATAAACATATCGAGTGAATGACTCACCGCTCCCTCAATCGAATTTTCAACCGGAATCACGCCATAATCGACACGTTCATGATCGACTTCCGCAAAGACTTCCGTAATGCTGACGCAAGGAACATAACGCACACTCGATCCAAATTTAGAAAGCGACGCCAAATGAGTAAAGGTTGCTTCCGGGCCCAAATAAGCGACCGAGAGCGGCTTTTCAAGCGAAAGAGATGCCGACATCACTTCCCGGTAAATCGCTTTGAGCGCGTCCTTAGAAAGCGGGCCTTTTGCCAGCGAATCAATCTTTTGATAGATTTCACTTTCCCGCGCGGGCGCATAG
>JACQQO010000049.1 GCA_016206955.1 Candidatus Omnitrophota bacterium | reverse complement strand
ATATGAGACCCAATAAAGCCCGCCCCGCCTGTGACTAAGCATTTTGCCATGTTGCTATCTTCTAATGACCGAGGGACTTTTTCAAGCACCTTTTTTACTATAACTCCCCCTTTTACCTGATTAAACACCTAAAAAATGAATCGAGTTTAAGGTGTTATTTTGAGGCTAATTTGCAAAGAGATTTTTGGGGTGTTAACATTTCTTAGTAGTTTGCTTAATGCAGTGAACCATCCTTAAAATAAGGAAAACGTGTGGACGCCCAAAAACTGCCAAAAGAGCGCCTAGAATTGGCCCTGCGTAAAAAACAATTCGAACAAGCTTTCCGGCTCAGTTACCAAGAATATCTTAGAAAGGGCTATTGCTCTCCTCATCCTTCAGGTATGCGCACAACGATTTTCAATGCCCTTCCCGAAACTGTTACCTTTTGTTTTTGGCGGCATGAAACACTTCTTGGAACTGCATCTTTAATTCCCGATTCTGAAATGGGGCTGCCGATGGAAAAAGTATATCCCCAAGAAATACATGACCTGAGAAAAAAAGGCAGAAAACTTTGTGAAGTATCTCTGTTGGCCATTAATTCCTCAATCATTAGTAAAGGCATTTTGCCTCTCTATTTTGCCGAACGCCTCAAAACCCTTTATCATTTATTTAAACCTATCCTATGGTACGCCAGAAATGCCATTGGCCATACCGATCTTTGCATTGCTTTTAATCCCGCGCACAAGTCTTTGTATACGTCTCTTTACTTTGAACAATTCGGCGAGGAGCGGGTTTATGAATCCGTGAATGGAAATCCTTCCATCGCCATGCGTTTAAATTTTGATAATCTTGGAGAACGCAGCAAAAAAACATTTGGAATCCATAAACTTTTCTTTGGAGCAAGCTTACCGATGAAAAAAATTACAGAGTTATTTCGCTGGAACGCTCAGGATTTCAGCTATTTTTTTTCTGAACATTCAGACGTACTCAAAAAAGCGAAACCTGAACAAATGGATTATCTAGCCCGTCTTTATCCTGAAATTCCCATCAAACAAATGGCTCAAAAAAATGGAATCGTTTATGGACGAGATTCAATGGGAAAATGCGCCTGAAGCGCGTGATGAAAAAGCGTTACCTGTTCCAACTTCTTTAAGAGCCAGATATCAGGATAAAAATGGCCTTTCACGCTCCATCAAGATCCGAAGTTTATCCCGTGGAGGTATCTGTATTGAAGACGGAGTTTGTCTTGAAGTTGGAACCTGCCTCAGGCTTTTTTTGAACATTAAGAATAAAAAAATAGAGGCGCAAGGGGAGGTCGTCTGGAACAGCCGTGAAGCATCTGCCTTTATCCACGGCGTTAAATTCACATTTATGAAACAAGAAGGCCGTGATTGGTTTAATACCTTTATTATGGATTGGGCGGCGGAACAAATGGCTCAAGAACTTGATTTTTCAAGCTTAACGGCGCTGTCACAAGCAGGAGCTATCGAGCGTCGATCTTTTGCCCGTCTTAAAATTCCGCTTCGCGTAGAAGTGGGCTTCAATCAAGATATGCTGATCCAAACTCAAATCTATGATCTTTCTGAAGGCGGCTTATGCCTTATTGCCAACTTTGAATTCAAAAAAGAACAGGAATTAAAATTGAAACTTTGCCTTACAGAAAAACAAAGCGTTTCCCTCAGCGGACTTGTGAAATATTCTGCCCAAAAAATCCACAACGGCCAGAATGTCCGGTTTCATGGATTGGAATTTACGAAAATGAATGAATCTGTGGCACTGGATATAACTCAATTTCTGAATCAAAAACGCGCCGAAATGGCCGCCATTGAAATTACGCTGGATGATATCATCGGCCTAGGCCGCCTCCCTGAACTTCCCTAATGTCACCCCCGCTTTCGTGGGAATGACAGGTTATTTACTTCGAACCGACTCCGTGAGGCTCAAAAACTCGCTTCGGCGGGAATTAAACTGTTTATTCTCAAGCGGGAGTTTAAGAAATTCCAGATCTAATTTTCTCAAACGTCGCGGGGAAATCGGATGGGATTGAAGATAATCATAGAGATAGGCCCGGTAAGACGATTTGGTATCAGTCATTCGTCTAATGGAATCTAACAGGCCTTGAGGATCGTAACCGCTTTCGACTAAGTAACGAAGGGCTCTTCTGTCGGCATCGCAGGTTTGGGTGGTAATGGATTTTTCGCCGTTTGTGAAATTTGAAATGATGGCAAGTCCCACAATGGAAAGCACTCCGATATTACCAAACGCGGGCCCTACCAAACTCCCGGTACGTAGAAATAAATCAAACGCCTTCTTCACTTTCGAAAATCGAGGGTCTTTATATTGAAGACGTCCTATTTCGTGGGCCAAAACACCAGCCAACTCGATTTCACTCGTCAAAAATTTAAAAAATCCTGTTGTGATATAGACATAACCTCCGGGAGCGTACGTTGCATAAATCCGATCGTCCGCCAAAATGACAAACCGATAAGATAGATCCCGACGATGAGCTGCTTGAGCAATATTTTGACCGATCGTTTGAACATAACGATTTAACTCTTGCTCGGAATAAATAGGGATGGTTTGAAGAATCCGATGATGGATGGATTCGCCTAATTCAAGCTCAACTTTGGAATATTGGGAAGAATCGGTGATGGTTTTGTTTTGGTGAGCACAGCCTGCCAGATGCACAAAAATCAAAAGAAAAATAATTTTCTTTCGCATCTTTTCCTTTCAGGTAACCCGCGCCCGCCGAGGATCGAACTCGGAACCTACAGGTTCGAAGCCTGTCACTCTATCCAATTGAGCTACGGGCGCATCTGGTCCAGAACAATCGCGATAGCGCCTAAATCACCTACTTCGGTTCCTAATGGTGACCTCACAACCGTACAGGCACGTAAAGACAAAGGCCACGCTTCGCGCCGGACGGCTTTCATCATCGGAGTCCAAAAATACTCCACATGCTCCATAACCCCACCGCCCAAAATAATCCTCTGGGGATTAAAGATATTGATCAAATTCGCCAATCCTATACCTAAGAAATCGGCCGCCGTCCTTCTAGCTTGAATGGCCAGAGGGTCCTTGGAAGTTCGGGCGGCTTCACTCACCAATCTACCTGTAATTTCACTCAACTTGATGTTTCGAAAAAATCGGGACTTGGCACCGTTGCGTAGAGCCGTTCTGACGTAATTCGCAATGGCCGTACCACTGCTATAAGCCTCAAGACAACCTCGCTTGCCACAGGGGCAAAGAAGTCCATTTTGCACAACTGTCATGTGGCCGACTTCGCCCGCCAAACCGCTCGCCCCACGCAATAATGAATCGTTTGCAACGATTCCAGAACCGATTCCGGTACTGATGGTTAGATACAAAAAATGATCGATTCCGCGGCCGGATCCGAAATACTGCTCTCCGAGCGCAGCGGCATTGGCGTCGTTTTCAATCCAAACTGGAACTTGAAATTCTTTAAACAATACTCTTTTGAGAGGAAAGCCTTCCCAAGAAGGCAAATTCGGCGATTTCAAAACGCCCTCGCGGCGCGGATCGACTGCCCCGGGAACAGCTACTCCAATACCGAGAAGATGCCTCCTGCCAAATCCAGACTCTTCCAAAAGTGCAGAAAGTGCAGACTTAAGTTGACGAACGGATTCTTTGACTTGTCTGCCGCGTGCGGAAGGAAAAATTTTTTTCCCTAGGATTTTTCCGCTTTCCGTTCCGAGGCTAACCGAAATTTTAGTGCCGCCGATATCGAAACCTGCAATGAGGCGCTTCATGGAAAAAGAATACCGAAAACCTTACCTGGAGTACAGAGAAAAAACATCGGCCTGAACAAAGTGACTTGTCCAACCCATTGAAAATTATGGAATAATGCCAGGCCTTCGGTTTTCGCTGGCGGGAGGAGAAGGCTTTTGAGAGGGGCTCTCTTGCGAAATCGACCTGATAGCCACAACCAAGTAATTCACCGATAAACGCTTTTGGATCCCTTTCATCATTTCGAACTGGATTCCTGCAGCTTTTTCCGGAACAATTTCGCGACCTGTTTCTCCACCTAACCCGGAGATTCGATTTCTCTCGTAATGTTCTTGTAAGGACTTATACCCCGCATCTACCGCAATGTCGTAATCTGGAGTTCCAGAAACCCCTTGCTTCTTAAACGAAATGCGAGCAACGCCGTTAGAATCGACGCTGCAATGAATGTAATAAACGCCCCCCGTATTGGACACATCGGACATCGAGGTGGTAATTTCATGTGGAGAAACAAAATAATGACATTCTTTTCTGTCTGCTTGAGTGCCATCACCATAATTTGGAAGTGGAATTTGCTCGCCATCTTTGACCACCCCGGTGTCAATCGCGACAAAATCTTGGAATACCTCTCCAATCATTTTTTTCGTCAGTTTTTTAAGCGCTTGCTCTCCGTCCTGTGTTTCCTTTGCCTGAAGTTGTGGGCACACCATAAAAAACATCCAACAAATCAGAACAAATACCCCAACGCTACGTATCATAATCATGGCCGGACGATCAACGTAACCCCTTCCGGGTCGCTGCGCACCACAGACAAGTTGACTTGCGTCCCCTCGAATTTCACCTTGTCGCTTACCCCCTCGTCATCGTCGTAATCATAATAGCCTCCGGTTCCCAAGGATAATAGATCAAAACCGCTCTCGAGAGAGACCGGATCCTCCCCCTCAAAAACCAACTCACCTCTGGGATAGAAAACCTCAAGACGTCTTAAAACTGGAATCGCTCCCTCAGCTCCTAAATAAAGCTTCAAATGCCATACTTGACTTGATCGAAATTGAGTTACTTTAAGCTCGATCATCTGATCTTCTTGAACTCCCGTAAAATTGATCAGCTGCAACAAGCGAATCTGTTTGCTGTCCGGAAGCGGAATTTCAAGGTCCTTGGCCAAAATGACGCCTTGCCCTCCCTTGCCAAGCGCCCGTAAGTTCACCAAAGAAATAGCTCTTTTGGTCAATTGTTTGCCGCGCAGCTCGAGATTGATTCTGACTGAACTGATCCGAATGAGCGCGTTTGCCTTTGAAAGTTTCTTCCCTCCGATATCAACAACCTGGTTACTGCCATCCAAATACAAAAATTCGACCGACGTTATTTTTACGGACTCATCCCGTAGGCTAAAATCGGTAACCGTTTTATTGTAGAATCGGCTGATTTTCCCCGACTTAGAATCCCACTCATACCGCATGGCCAGCTCCGGGTGAAATTTGGTATCGGGATGATAGTTGAATCGAACAACAGCACCGGCTTTGAGTGGAAACCCAAATTCAACATATTGATCGCTGCCGCCGCTTCCTCCCTTAACGGTAACGGGGTAAACCAAAAAATCCGAGGAACCTTTAAATTTGATTTCGCTGATTGGCGGAGGTGCACCGGGCCGGATCCGTTTCTTCAAATGAAATTTCCCGTCCTTCGGTAAGGTTTCAAACACCTCCGTCCACATCGGCACAAATGTTACTGAATTTTCTTGAACGTCTATAAGTTCTACGGCATCCCGCAAACCCGAAAATTGATAATCCCCTTCCATGATTCGCTGCATCGTATCCTCGGAAAGTCTTGAAAGAGAAACTTCTTCAAGCGCAATTCCCCACGAAGAAAGCGCGGCTTCCAGAAGCCGTTCAATCCCAATGGTCAAGATGGCTGCAATCGAAATGGCAACCATCACCTCAATTAAGGTCAGTCCTTTTTTCGATTTCACAGATCCTCAATGAGTGAGGCGAACTCCATGAGTGGACGGTCCAAATCTTCCGCTCGAAATACATAAACATGAACTTCAAGAGGGTTTGTACGCTCGACCGCCGTACGCTTGACTCTCCAATTTTTTTGATTTAATTCCAAGGGCGGTTCCTTTAAGGAAGGGGCCCAAACTGTCTGCTGGGATTCAATTTGGGCTTCGGTAAAACGCAAATTTTTAACTGATTCCATCGCCTCACGGCCGAGCTGAAGCGCAGTACCCAAATCACTATATTGTTCTACTTCATCTACGGATTGCGCAAACATCTGAAGAAGAGGCACAAAACAAAGACCAACCAGCGTTACCACGATCAACATCTCAATATAGGTAAACCCTGCGGAATTAAATGCCTTCATATTTAACTCGAACTTTCCGCTCAATTTCATTTACCTTACCAATCCCTGTAATCGATAGGGTTCCGGTATCGTGAACAGCCGAATAAATCCCATTTCCCAATTTGGTCTGAGGAATCGTGCCGAGCCCATCGCCATTCACATCGATTTGGGATTTGACTTCATAAAGCGCTTTGGCTAAACCCGCTTCGGCAAGATACAACGACTGAAGTCGATTCACTTCCATTTCCACATTGAGCGAGCGCTCATAAACAAGGCTGACAAGCACTCCCCCATAAACAGTCAGAGTGCTTAGGATGATGAGACAAACAATCAGGATAGAAGCGCGTTCGTCATGAGGCTTACCACTCGGAGGGATTCTGACCTTCATAGTCTTCCCACGCTTTGTCCAGCTTCTTATTATAGTTGACCACTATATCGGCCTTGTCCTTCAAATAAACCCATCCGCCTGTGTTCGTGAAAGAATCCTTAGATAATTGATCTCGAAATGTGCTATTACCTGATTTGTCGGTAACTAATTCGCCCGGCATTTGTTTGATGTAAGGTTTTTCAATTCCTGCATCTGAATAGGTTTGATCGAGCAGATTTTTAAGCGACTCGGGATAGTTCCCTTCTTTCGCCCGATAAAGCGAAATCCGGTTTCGAATCGTAGCCAAATTGCTTTTGGTAGTGACGACCCGTGCATCCACATCAAAACCCACGTAACTCGGAATAATCGCCAAAGCCAATATGGCAATGATGGCCACAACAATCAAAATTTCAATTAAGGTAAAACCTCGGTACCCCTTCAACACCTCAACCTGTCGGCCCATCACTCATCTCCTCATTTTTTTGCGCAAGATACTCTTTAATATTTGGGACCACGTAAGCCGGTTTTAAAATAGGTTT
>JACQQO010000042.1 GCA_016206955.1 Candidatus Omnitrophota bacterium | reverse complement strand
GGAGAACCGATTCTTTGGCAATCGTTTGGCGAAACTTCTTTTCGGTGGACCAATCTCGACCGAGCAGGGTTTAACGATCAGGTGGGTTATGTGACCAACCGCCTTGTTTTTAAAGGGCTCAGATTCATTGGAGAACCCACCATCGATCCTTACGTGGAAGTAACGGTGCCGCTTGAATCTCAGGGGGCTGCTCATACCAAACGTTTGGAATTGATCGGCGGCCTTGAGTACCGCCCCTTTGCGCGCGTTGACTACTTATACAATTTTAATATCGACGGCCTTTACGCGCTCCGGTTTGCTCGCAATTACCGCTTTTATGTTCAGTATATGGAGCGGAAAAATGTCACGGATGAAATCACGGGAAGCCCCGACACCGACCTCCGCGCAGGAGTAGACATCTTCTATGAATGGGGCGTGGATCTGGATCTTCCTTGGGCAGTTCACCCTCGGCCCGAAAAAATTTCGGAATGGATTCAAGAATATGTGTGGGGTGAATATTTTGGGAATTATCACTGGCGCGATACCAATTTTTCATCGGTTGATGGGTACCATGCGTGGATTTACAATTCTTCACTCGTTTTTGGCGTTAAGTGGCCTTCCCTTCCGCTTCCCAGAAATCCAATCAATGACCATCTTCTGCTCATGCCTTATTTACGCTTGGAACACGTTACGACCCCGCGCCGTTCAGAACTTTCGTTTGACAACCGGATTTTCTTCGCCGCCGGCATTCGTTGGATGCCGTTTAGAAGTTACCAGTTCGAGCATAACGAATGGCTTTTTAAGACGAAATTATTCGCTGAATATGTGGGAATTGGCGGCATTTGGCATCCGGGTGGAGCACGCCCAGCCGATGTGCCCGATCGCGACTGGCGCGCCGGAATCAACGTGTCGTTTAAGAGGTATTGATGAGAACCGGCACCATTCTCCTCGCATTAAGCCTTGTTTTCTTTTCCATTCAACCCCCTGTTTATCCCATTGTAGAACCTGGTTTGACCAATGTGCTTGGGAATGCGAGTTTTGAACAAGCCATTGGCGCTTCGAATCCCGGAAGTCCTGCTCAGGATGGAATTTTTCGCGGAAATTGGGACAATACGCCGAACCGCGGTGTTAGCACTCCAACGGTCGGGGGCGCACCGGACGGTTCCCGAGTTCTCCAGATAAGGGACTCAACGCTTCCAGCTGATCCTGCGAATGCCTTTACTTTTCAAACCGTAACGTCTAGTGAAGTGAAAGGCGGCATCGACGAGGGAATTTTTGTTAGTTTCAGTGCTTTGGTGCGTTTTCCGCCAGATATTCTACTTAGTCAAGATGGGTCTAACAATGCACAACTTCAAATTGAATTTAACGACGCTGCCGGAAGACAAATCAGGACTCCGGACGATACAGGGACTCAGATTCAGACTGCGGGACCGACAACCTTTACAAGGTTTACCGTTAGTGCTACAGCGCCGCGAGGCACTAAGGAGATTGTCTTTGTATTTGTCTTAGAAGATGCGGGAAATTTAGGCACCACAGTTGTGCAATTTGATCAGGCAGTCGGCACGATTTCTAATTTTCCGATTGTGATGGATGTTTCTGCCTCCAAACCAAATATTACAAAAGGAAGCGCCACTTTTATTTCAAGCCGGATTAAAAACGTTTCTGCGATAGCATTTAATAATCTCGAGTTGGTTGCTGAAATTCCAGAGGGATTTACATTCATTAATTCCGCCTCTCGTTTGGATGGTTCACCTGTGAATTCCAGACAAGGTTCACGCATTTTTACGCTCGGGACGATTAATTCTGGTGAAAATAAAAAGCTCGGATTTCTTTTGGCAGCTTCTCAAATGGTTCAAATTGGAAAAAAATATGAAGTCTCATTTTTGGTACGCCAGACGAATGGCATCGCTCGTTCTGGAACGCGAATATTGGTTTTGACGGTGACCGCCGATCCGCTTTTTGACGAGGGGACCATTTTAGGCAAAGTCTTTGATGACCAAAATGAAAATCAGACACAGGATGAAGGCGAGCATGGGATTCCCGGCGTGAAATTGGCAACGGAAGAAGGAATTGTCGTCGTAACGGATGCGAATGGAAAATTTCATATTCCCGCCATTAGACCCGGCCGGCATTTAGTCAAAATTGACGGCCATACGCTTCCGCAAGGAACCAAATTTGTGACGGAAGAAACCGTTTTAATTAAAAGCACGGAGGGAATGCTCAGTATCGTCAATTTTGCTGCCAAGCTTCCAGAGCCCCAAATCCCGAAGCAATACCGGGGTCAACTGAACGTCCTCATTACACAAGGAAGCGACGTTTCGGTGCCTGAGCTTTCCATTGCGATCAATCCTGAAATCCTTCGGATGGGAATCGGTTATTTCGAAAAAGACCCTGTTTTTGCGGTGAACACCAATTATGCCGACTTGATTTCAGGGTGGCGGATTGAAGTCAAAGATGAGTTGGGGGAAGAAATCTGGACCGGTTACGGCCTAGGTTCTCCGCCTAAGGAAGCGCCGTGGACGGGCAAAACTAAATCTCGGGAACCGATTAAGGCGGGTGTTTATTCGTATCGGTTGATCGTCCGCAACCGCGAAGGTTATGAGGATTGGACTCCGCTTAAATATTTTCGGGTGGTCAGCAAATTAGATCAACATGTTCCCGACGAACCGACTATCGATGTCCCGGCAACCGGCAACATGAAGATCGACCGCGACGGTAAACGAGGCATCCCAATTTCAGGAAGGCCGACGATCCAAGTGCGCGGCACCACTGTTCCGTGGAATAAAATCACGGTGAATGGTGAACCGGTGCCGGTGAATGTTGACGGCTCGTTTCAAACCGAACTTTTTGTGCCTCCTGGCAAACAGTCGGTTCAGGTGACCGCCAACGATCCGGAAGGCAATCAAGTGACTTATCAAGAGGAAGTGGTGGTGAAGGATAGTTACTTTTTTATGGTCGGTTTGGGCGAGCAAGAACTTGGGGCTAACTGGATTGACGGAAGCCAAGAAGTGGTGGGGCGCGACAAAAGGTTTCACCAAGGTTTTTATCAAGATGGGCGGCTGGCTTATTATTTAAAAGGAAAAATCAAAGGAAAGTTTTTGATCACTTCCCGTTACGATACAGATGACGAGCGGCGCGAGCTTTTTACCAACTTGGATCCCGATCAATATTATCCGGTCTACGGTGATTACTCTGAAATTAATTATGAAGCTTACAATACCAAACAGCGTTTTTATATTTTAGTGGAAATGGACAGATCCTCCCTGAAATGGGGAAGTTATCACACGAATTTCACGGATACGGAACTCGCGACGCACAACCGCACATTTTCAGGTCTTAAAATCAAACACGAAACGCTTTCCACGACCCGCTACGGCGACGCTGAAAGGGGTTTTGTCGTTTTTACGGCTGATAGTGATCAGCTGGCCGATCACAATGAGTTTTCGGGAACCGGCGGCTCGCTTTTTTATCTTCGGAATAAAAATGTGATTCAGGGAAGTGACAAAGTGAGAATCGAAGTGCGGGATAAAATGCAGGGCATAACCGTTTACAACCGCGATTTGGTTTACGGAACGGATTATGAAATCGATTACTCTGAAGGTCGAATCATTTTAAGGAAGCCGCTTTCCGCCGTCAGCTACAGCGATACGATTATTTCAAACGATATCCTAAATGGAAGCGAAACCTATTTGATCGTGGATTATGAATTTGATCCTCAAGGAGCCGTTTCAGATCGAAACTCGGGAATCCGCGGATTCATGCACATGGGCGATCATTTTCGAATCGGCGGGACGGCGATTGAAGAGCGGCGCGCTGGCCGCGATTACGATATCAGGGGCGTTGATCTGGTGAGCAAATGGGGCCGCAACACCAAAGTGACTGCGGAATACGCAAGATCTCAGGAAAGAACTCAGCGGAATGCCGTGTCATTTAACGGAGGGCTTACGTTTACCGATATCCCAACCGGAAATAAAGTTGTTAAAAAATTAAATCAGAATTTTGACGACGCTTATTTGATTAAAGCCGAAACGAAAGCCAAGACGGGAACTGAAATTTCAGGCTACGCTCAGCAGATTAATCCCGGATTTGCCAACGCCGATTTAATCCGACAAGCTGGAACGCGAAAAGCCGGGATCGAACTGAGGCAAAAAGCGGGCGAGCATGTTCAACTGAGCTATCGATACGACCGCCAGAAATCGACTGATCCTTCCAACACAGCCGGTGTTTTTGTAACGGCTCCCGAAGAAGCCCGATTTCATATGGCTCAAATTAAAGCAGATTACGATCGCTATCTCGGGATTGCCGAATTCCGAAATCAAGATGTCGGCGTTTATTCTCCTACTTTAGTGGGGCTCAAGACCGCGCTCGATGAAACGCAATTTCAAAACGCAGCCGCGGTCAAATTGGGTTATCGCGTATATCCCGATCTCATGCCCTATGGGAAAGTTCAAACTTCATTCGGCGGAGCGGGCCGCAATCATCAATATGGCGGCGGCGTGGAAGCAAAAGTTTTGGAAGGCAAAGGCAATGTTTTTGTGGAAGAATTGGCCGGCACGATCGGGGACTCGACTCGGCTTGGTTTTGATGTGCAAACTTCGGATACGGCTAGCGTTTATTCGGTGCTCAAAACCGGCCCCGATTCCGACGGGCGCGGGCGTGTGATGAGCACCACCATTGGCAGTTCGAGCCAAGTGAATTCGAAAAGCCGTTTTTACAGCGAGCGTGAGCTTTCGAAGTTCAAAGATGGTGAGCGCGAAGCCAATATCATGGGTTATGATACGAAGCTCACCGACAAATGGGGAGCGGGCGTAAGTTTTGAACGAAGTCATCTTTATGATGTTCAAGCGATTAATTCCCATCGGAATGCGGGCGCCGTCGAATTCAGTTATTTGGATAAAGAATTCCTCAAAATCATAAGCCGCTACGAGCTTCGCTACGACGGGGGCACCGACGACCGGCTTCAGTGGTTTTTCCGCGATACCGTGGATTGGAAAATCAATCAGGATTTGAGTTTTTCCGCTCGCTTTAATCGTTCGGATACGAATAACCTCAAAGGTTTCTTCTCTTCTTTTCATACAGACGCTTCCTTCACAGAACTCAATATGGGTGTTGCTTACCGGCCGGTCGCTCACAATCGATTGAATGTCTTAACGCGATATACCTGGCTTGATGAAGTCGGAGCCGAAAGTCAATTTGATACGCCAGATATTTTCGGCATCAGAGTCGAGGAATCGGCGCACATCTTTGGATTTGAGTTTGGCTATGACTTATTTCCGTCGCTCCTTGGATTGGTGGAAAAGTTTGCGTATCGGAGAACTTCGATTACGGCTGAGCACGATACGTTTTACATCGGGAATTTCTTATGGGTGAACCGTTTCAATTTCCACGTCGTCCGCAAGTGGGATCTTGCCTTGGAATACCGGCTGCTGTGGGACATTGAACTTTTGGAGGCGATGAAACACGGCGTTTTAGTTGAGCTCGATCGGGAAATTGCAGAATACGTCCGCTTCGGGGTCGGTTACAATTTTACCGATTTTGACGACGACTTAACGTCCTTAAACGATTTTTCAAGCCACGGATTTTTCACCCGCATCAGCGGGAAATTTTAAGCAAAAATAAAGAGTTAGCCGTCCGATTTATCGGCTTTTTCCTAGCCTCACTAGATTTATCTATTCACACTAGGATTTTGATCTTTTTTGCGATCTTTTTTGTGGCGGAACGTTGTGAAAAGGTTTATTCTGTTGCAGTCTTGATTTTATGTTTTTAAGTTTCAAACGAAATGATCCCGTACCGCAGCAGTTGAGACTATGGCCATAGCGCAGAAAAAGTCGAATCGATGGATCGCGAAAACCATCTCCCTCATTGTCATCTTCGCGTTCACGTTTACTCAGATTCTTCCGTCCGGCTTTTCCGATGTCGCGAATTTCAAGGACGCCGATCTTCAACCCATTCCACAGAAGAATCCTTCTCATCCTCCGACTTTGTTAGAAGAAAAATTGCCTGAAACCAGCATTGGCTTCTTACTTGCTAACGACTCGCCACTCGGCGCTGCAACAGATGTTGAAGCAAAGGCCTCTCAATCAGTTGATCCGAATGGGTCATTGACAGAAGGATTGGTCACTCAAGCAGTAGAGCCCCTCCTAATTACGGATAGCTCTCCCAGTACACATGTGGTGATGGCGCACGGAGATGCCCATATTGACGACACCCAATCCAAATTCGGCGGCGCTTCCGGACTTTTCGATGGTGCAGGAGATTATCTTTCGATTCCGGATTCCGATGATTGGGATTTTGGTCAAAGAGCCTTTACAATCGACTTCTGGGTTAGATTCAATACCCTTGGCGAGGCCCCTCAAACTTTGACCGATAGAGGCAATACAGCCTCATGGAGAGTCACAAAAGATAGCGACGGAGCTCTTGATGTC